>JALSON010000207.1 GCA_026986455.1 Thermococcaceae archaeon
ACGGAAAGCGGGGAGAAAAGGAAGGGACAGGTTCTTGAGGCCAGGGAGGACATGGCGATTGTTCAGGTCTTTGAGGGAACCCGTGATCTGGACGTTAAAACGACCCGTGTTAGATTTACGGGTGAGACGCTTAAAGTCCCTGTCAGCATGGATATGCTCGGAAGGGTCTTCAACGGAACCGGAAAGCCGATTGACGGGGGTCCTGAGATAATCCCGGAGGACAGAAGGGATGTGCACGGTGCTCCGCTCAATCCGGTTGCGAGAGCTTACCCGAGGGACTTCATTCAGACCGGTGTTTCGGCAATAGATGGTATGAACACGCTCGTTAGAGGGCAAAAATTGCCAATCTTCAGCGGCTCAGGTTTGCCGCACAACATGCTCGCTGCGCAGATAGCCAGGCAGGCAAAGGTCTTGGGTGAGGAGGAGCAGTTTGCGGTGGTTTTCGCTGCAATGGGAATCACCTACGAGGAGGCCAACTTCTTCAAGAAGAGCTTTGAGGAAACGGGTGCTATAGAGAGGGCCGTGCTCTTCCTGAACCTTGCGGATGACCCAGCGATAGAGAGAATAATCACCCCGCGTATGGCGCTGACGGTTGCTGAGTACTTAGCTTTCGACTACGACATGCAGGTCTTAGTTATCCTGACTGACATGACGAACTACTGTGAGGCTCTGCGTGAGATTTCCGCCGCAAGAGAAGAGGTTCCGGGAAGGAGGGGCTACCCCGGCTACCTCTACACTGATCTGGCCACGATTTACGAGAGGGCGGGCAGAGTCAGGGGCAAGAAGGGGAGCATTACCCAGATGCCCATCCTCACGATGCCAGACGATGACATAACCCATCCAATTCCAGACCTGACAGGCTACATCACGGAGGGTCAGATAGTTCTCAGCAGAGACCTTCACAGAAAAGGAATTTATCCGCCGATTGATGTCCTGCCTTCGCTCAGCCGTTTGATGAAGGACGGTATAGGAAAGGGCAGGACGAGGGAGGAGCATCCACAGCTTGCCCAGCAGCTCTATGCAGCCTATGCTGAGGGCAGATCGCTGAGAGATCTGGTTGCGGTCGTCGGTGAGGAAGCTTTAAGCGAGACCGACAAAAAGTATCTGGCCTTTGCCGACAGGTTTGAGAAGGAGTTCATCGCCCAGGCATACGATGAGGACAGAAGCATCTTTGAGACCCTCGACCTCGGCTGGGAGCTCTTGGCAGAGCTTCCGGAGAGCGAGCTCAAGCGTGTCAGGAAGGAGTACATCCTCAAATACCACCCGAAGTACAGGAAGAGGGAGCACTGAGCTCCTCAGGTGGTTTCAATGGCGAACATACTCAACGTCAAGCCCACAAGAATGGAGCTCCTCAAGCTCAGGAAGAGAATTCAGCTGGCTAAAAAGGGCCACAAACTCCTGAAGGATAAACAGGACGCCCTCGTAATGGAGTTCTTCACAATCTACGACGAGGCGCTGAGCCTGAGGCGGGAGCTGAACAGCAAAATGGCCGAGGCATTTGAAGTGCTCCGCATGGCGGAGATAGATACCGGCATGCTGAGGCTTAAGGAGATTGCCCTGAGCGTTAAACCCAACAGGGAAGTCGAGATAAGAAGAAGGAACATCATGGGTGTCCCTGTTCCTCTGATAGAGGCGGAGAGCTTCAGGAGGAGGCCTGACGAGAGGGGCTATGCATTCATCTCCAGCTCTCCCAGGGTGGATTCAGCGGCTGAGAAATTTGAGGAGGTCCTTGAGCTCGCGGTGCGCCTCGCCGAGGTGGAGGAGACGCTCAAGAGGCTTGCAAATGAAATCGAAAAGACAAAGAGAAGGGTAAATGCCCTTGAATACATCATAATCCCCAGGATGGAGGAGACTGTTAAGTTCATAAAGCAGCGTCTCGATGAGATGGAGAGGGAGAACTTCTTCAGGCTCAAGAGGGTCAAGGCCATAATCGAGGCCAGAGCCGAGACCTGAGCCCTCCATTTCTACTCCTATTTCCCTTTCCCGGTGTTTGCCATGCTGCATTACGGGGGCCTCAAGCTCAGGCTTCATCCGCAGGTGTACGAGCCTGCTGAGGATACGTTCCTTCTCGCCGAGAATCTGGATGTCAGGGAGGGTGATTTTGCCCTTGATATGGGGACAGGAACAGGCATAATAGCCCTTCTGATGGCGAGAAAAGCGAAATTTGTTATAGGAGCTGATATAAACCCCATAGCCGTTGAGCTGGCACGGGAGAATGCGGGGCTTAATGGGATAGAGAATGTGGAATTCCGCCTGAGCGATCTCTTTGATGGCATAAATGAAGATGAAAAATTTGACCTCATAACATTCAACGCCCCCTACCTCCCGGGGAAGCCTGAGGAGCCGATAGATATGGCTCTGATGGGCGGAGAGAGGGGAAGGGAGGTTCTGGATAGATTTATCCGGGAGGTCGGGCATTATCTGAGGCCGGGAGGGAGGATTCAAATCGTTCAGAGCTCAATAACAGGGGTGGAGGAGACCCTGGAGAAACTGGAGAATGCGGGATTTAAAGCGGAGATAGAAGCTAAGAAGCATATCTTTTTTGAGGATATAGTCCTTATATGGGCCCGGCTAATTCATGGAGCCGGTTGATGATCAGAATTTTAATACTGCCCGATATCA
>JALSON010000208.1 GCA_026986455.1 Thermococcaceae archaeon
TGGCTTGGTACTACAACTCAAAGGTTGAGAGGATTGAGGACGAGAGGAGCAGGTTCATAAGTGCGAAGAGCGCGAGGAACGGCTATGCTGTGATGAGCTTTTTCCTCTTCGCTGAATATCTATGGGAATACAGCAGGGGGAACGTCGAGGTGGCGACGAAGCTTATAATTCCCCTCGCCCTCGGGGCGGCAGTACTCTTAATCTCCCACTATTATTACGAGCGGGTGATGTGAATGAGGGCAAGGTTATTCCAGCTCGCGGTGTTTTTAATCATAGGCCTACCCGTGGCTTTTGCGGTGAATTTTTTCCTGAAGGCGCCGGATGTCTCATTTGTTGCGGCGGCCCTCGTGCTTCTCCTCCTCTCAAACGACCTTCTGCCGCGGGGAGGAAAGGAGGGTGCAAGAATCTTTGTGTATCTATCCGCTGTCGATTCAACGCTTCTCGCTCTGATTTACAGGAAATTCGGAACCTCGGCATGGGTAACATTCACGGCGGTTTTTGGTGTTGTCATGCTGAACTCCCTCGTATCGAAGCGCATCAAGGAAAGGACCGGTGAAGAGGATGAGAAATCGTCTGAGGGAGCTTAGAGAACTGAAGGGACTCACGCAGGAGGAGCTGGCAAAGGCCTTGGGAGTAACGAGGCAGACCATAATAGCGATTGAGAGGGGAAGGTATGATCCATCGCTTAGACTTGCGTTTAAAATTGCGAGGTTTTTTGGGGTTAAAATCGAGGATGTTTTCCTTTACGGGGGTGAAAAAGACGAACATTAGAAAAACTGCCGGTTTCGGGCTTTACTTTACCGGCATTCTTCTTGGAATCCTAAAACCGCCAATTGAAAGACTCGCCTGCATGATACTGCCGAGCGGAGAGGTCTGCACCGGGATAAATACTCCGTTGCTTGCCCTTGAGCTCGGCCTCGTTATGTTCGGTTCAGTCTTAGCTGGGCTCTCACACGGATTCAGGAACACACAGCAGCTCAACGGCTGGCTCGGCCTAACCACTGGCCTGGGTGCTGCATTCATCGGAGGGCACTCCGGAATCTGGAGCCTTTTCCTGTTTGGAGTCGTTCTTTCCACTTTAGGGCTCATGCTCTACAGGGTTGGGAGGCAGAAAAATGCCGGCGGTTAAGGTTGAAAACCTTGAGAAGGACTACGGGAAGGTTAAGGCCCTCAGGGGTATCAGCTTTGAGATCAAGGAGGGAGAAATATTCGGGCTCATCGGGCCAAACGGGGCAGGAAAGAGCACCACCCTGAAAATCCTCGCAACGCTGCTAACACCAACCGGAGGAAAAGCGGAAATATTCGGGCATGATGTGGTCAAAGAAGCTCCGAGAATAAGGGAACTCATAAGCTATCTTCCCGAGGAGGCTGGAGCCTATAAAAACCTCACCGGAAGGGAGTACCTGGAGTTCATGGCGAGGCTTTACGCAAAGAATGAGAGGGACTCGGCAAAAATGATGGAACTGGGTATAAAGCTCTCAGGTCTCGGTGGGAGACTTGATGATAAGGTTTCCACCTATTCCAAGGGCATGACGAGGAAGCTTCTGCTTGCAAGGGCCCTTATGGTAAGGCCGAAGCTGGCCATACTCGACGAACCCGCCAGCGGTCTGGATATAATCAACGCTTATACAATCAGGAAGACCATCAGGGAGTTTGCCCGGAGTGAAGGCGTGACCTTTCTGCTTTCAAGCCACAACATGCTTGAGGTTGAATTCCTCTGCCACAGGGTTGCCCTGATAGATGAGGGCAGAATAATAGACCTCGGAACCCCCGGGGAGCTCAAGGAGCGCTATGATGCCGAAAACCTCGAAGAGGTGTTCATGAGGGCGATCGGCGAGGGAGGTGTTCATTATGAGTGACTTCTGGATTATGGCCAAGAAGGAGATGAAAAACCTCATCAGGGATAAAAAGCTCCTTTTCGGACTTATTATAGTCCCGCTGGTTCTCTATCCCGCCATGGGGAAGCTGATGCATGTCGGACTTGAGAAGGCGCAGGGTGAAACGCATGTCGCCATAGCAAACTTCGATGATGGACAATACGGGATGGTGCTTGTAAAGACCCTCCAGAATGCTCCCAACGTTACCGTGACGCTGATAAATGCAAGTTCGGTTGAAAGGGCGCTGGAATTTGCGGCCAAAAGGGATCAGAATGTCCTCGTTGTCATTCCCCACAACTTCAGCGAGAGCATAATAAATGATAAACCAGCCACGGTTAAGCTTTACGGGATATTCAGGTCTGTGAGCACAGGCATGAAGGAGAGTGTGAGCGAGGGCAGGATAAATGCAGTTATATCGGTTCTCTCGGAGCAGATAGCAAGGATAAAGATTCAGAAGCTGGGTGCCGGGAGCCCCGATGCCGTTCTCCACCCCGTGAGGGCGGAGAGCATGTCCTACCTGAAGAACAGAATAGTTCCTGTTTCCCCGTCCATAGTTTCTGGAGTCCTCGCCTCCCAGTCAATCACGCTGCCCATAATAATCTTCCTCATGGTCACGATAACCGCCCAGATGGCAGCAGGGGCGGTTGCCGCTGAGAAGGAGAACAAGACGCTGGAGACCCTCCTGACGTTGCCGGTGAAGAGAACCACAATAGTTGCCTCAAAGATAACCGGAACTGCCCTGATGGGCCTTATAGCTGCTCTGGCATACATGGTGGGCATGAGGAGCTACATGGAGTCGCTGGGCGTCCAGTCAGGAATCAGCCTCAGCGAGCTCGGTCTTCAGATTGCACCGGGGGGAATGGTGCTCTTTGCGCTGATTATATTTCTGACGATAATATTCTCCCTGAGCCTTGCTATGATTCTGGCTATATTTGCTCAGGATGTTCAGAGCGCAAACACGGTTGTTAGCTCCGTAATCCTGCCTCTGGCATTCCCTGCGTTCATCCTCATGTACACTGGCATCGGAGAACTTCCAGCGGCGGCCCGCTATGCCCTGCTTGCGGATCCATTTACCCATCCTATAGTGGCATACCAGTACATGCTCTCCGGCAACTACACGGGAATGCTCACGAGCATAGCGTATCTGGCCGTTTTGGCGGCTCTGACCCTCTACACAACCGCAAGGATATTCTCCACAGAGAAGGTCCTCACGGCAAAGATAGGACGGGGAAGGAAATCGTGATCACTCAACCGGTATGCCGTCCTTTGTCCTTGGAGCGAGCCACCTCATAAGCCTCTTCGGGTCTTTTGTTTTTATTATGATGGTTATCGGGCCGAGCGGGGATTCCTCGTTGAAGTTCACCTTCCCCGCATAGGCCGCCTGCTTGTGAACCCTTATTATGATTTCCTCACCGAAATATCCCTCCTCCAGAAATGCGCGTGCCGTGTCGAGTATGGCCTGCCCCCTGAAAAGCTCATAGAGCCTGTGGAGTGCCTTTTTGTCTGCAGTTCTCCCCCCCAGGAGCAGGTACTCCCCCCTGTCAAATGCCTCGAATTCCAGATCAGGTATCAGATTGAGCATGGCTCTCTTTACCTTCTCAATATCCTCCGTCGGATATACATAAGCTTCAACCTCAACTTCCTCGAACATTTTCCCACCGTTTCAAGGTGATCGGGAAAGCTTATAAGCTTCACCTCTGCTGGATTCATGTTAAGATCAAGATTTAGATTTAGACTGAGATTAAGTCTCAAACCTTCTCTCCCATCACGGAAAGCTTATAAGCCTCACAACCCGAGGCCTAACTATGCTGGAGAACTTCATCACAAACCTTTCCCGCTGGATTCTGAACGTTTCAGGCGGGAGCATCATGTGGGTGGCGTTTTATGCCGGCCTGTTTGTGGCCTTAATGACATCGATGGGGGCATTTCTCGCAATTTTTTCCAGAAAAATTCCGGACAGAGGTGTCGACTTCAGCCTGAGCTTCGCCGCGGGGGTCATGATAGTTGCAGCCTTCACCAGCCTGATCCTGCCTGCAATAGAGAGCACAGGCAGCTTCACGCCAGCAGCCCTCGGTATTGCGCTCGGGGTTCTCCTCATAGCGGCCATCGACAGATACACCCCCCACGAGCACCTTGTGAAGGGTTATGAAGGCCCTGAGGAGTTTAAAAACAGGCTGAAAATGGTGTGGCTGCTGGTTTTTGCTGTCATGATCCACAACCTCCCCGAAGGTCTAGCGGTCGGAACCTCACTCGCCTATAACCTCGAAATTGGCCTCGTAACCGCGATAGCGATTGGCATACAGGACTTTCCTGAAGGAACCGTTGTTTCACTCCCCCTCGCAGTCCTCCAGAAAAAACGCCTCCAGCCCATTCTCATGGGAGTCCTCAGCGGTGTGGCGGAGATGGTTATGGTGATTTTCGGGGCGTATTTCTTCACGCTCTTCGGCTGGCTCCTGCCGTACGGCCTCGGACTGGCAGGCGGGGCAATGCTCTACGTCACAGTCAAGGAGATGATACCGGAAATATACAGAAGGAAGGAAAACGATCTGCTTATAACCCTCGGCTTCTTCCTCGGCTTCTACGTCATGCTTTTCCTCGACTCAATGCTCGGTTAGGAGCCTTCTCGCTCAGGAGCTTTTTTACCAGCTCCCTGACCTCCCTGTTGTATTCCGCCCTGCTGCGGTCGTTCACTATCATGTAATCAGCCATCGCTATCACGTTACCGATTCCGAACCTGAGCTCCTTCCAGTCCCTCTCCTCAAAGTCCTCCCAGCTCCTCGGATCATCGTGCCTGCCCCTCGCCCTGAGCCTGCTGAATCGCATGTGTGGAGGTGTATGGACTGCAACAATTATTATCCTCTCCTCAGGAAAGGCGCTCCTGAAGGTTCCGACCTCATCAAGGGAGCGCACACCATCTATGACCACGACAGAGCTTTTTCTGAGCAGCTCCTTCACCCTCTCAACGGTTAGCTTTGCCACGGCATTCTGACCGAGCTCCTGCCTGAGGCGGATGCTAACCTTGGCGACGTTTTCCTTGGTTAGCTCAAGCCCCCTCTTCAGGGTCTCCTCCCTCACTATGTCGCCCATAGAAACATGAGGAACCCCGTGCTCCGAAAATTCCCTGACAATCCTGCTCTTTCCAGAACCGGGCATTCCCGTCACGATGACTATCATAGTGCCCACGCTGAGTTACCGAAGAGAGGTTTAAAAATCTAACTCTATACTCTATTTTAAAAACTCATCCAGCGTGCCTTTTCTGGTTTTTTTGGCCTTTATTTTCGGGAGTTCAGCCCCGAAATGCCTGTAAATCGCTTCAAGAACCTTTTTCCCTATCCCCTCACCGGCCAGCAGTTCGCCCGGTCTGGCCCGTATAATGTCTTCCGCTGTCCTGAAGCCCGCATTGTAGAGGGCCCTTGCCCTCCTCCTTCCTATCTGCGGAATCTTAACGAGCTCAAGGAGTTCCTCCCTGACTCCGTGCTTCACCCTGAGGTGCAGATCCCTCAGAAATCTCAAAACCTCTTCATCCGGATCAAATAGCCTGTAAATCTCTATCAGGGAATACATGAGCCAGTCAGCCAGTTCAAGAATCCTGTACAGGTCTCCGAAATCTATTCCATAAACCTCCAGGATTCTGGAATCCGGAACCTCGTTGACCCAGTCGAGGAGGAGCTTCGCTGTCTTCACCTCCCCGAGGAAGCTCTGAAAGTCATAATCCTCCCAGTAGGGAATGCTTTCATAGAGATGCTCCTCCATCTCGTATGCATAGTCCAGATAGTCCTCCATCTCCTTCTTTTTCACCCTCAGACTCCCCATATCCGGTGTCGATGCGAGGAGCTGAAAAACCCCGAGGGGATTTGGGTTCTCGTTGAGCTTTGGAATGGCCTCCCTGAACCTCTTGGCCGTCACGGGGTCAATATAAAGCTGGGAAGTTCTCATTCCAAAAGGCAGGGCTATAAAGCGGTCATTAAGGTCCAGATCAATGAATTCATTTTCAATTAGGAAATGGACTATTTTCCTGGCCTTTTCCTGAAGCGAGTCCATGTTCCTCCTCTGGTGGTGGTAGAAGGTTTTTTCCAGAAAATTAACCAGCTCGGGAAAGCTTTCCACACCGAAGTTTGTAATCAGGGCAAGAATCTGGCTCCTGAAGGCCATTTCATTCGCCAGCATTGAGAACAGCTTTTCAGGCTTTCCCATTATGTATTTCTCCATGAGCTCCCCGGGATCCTCGGTTTTTGCCACTATAATGGCCTCTCCCACCTTATCATACTTCGGCCTTCCAGCTCTCCCCATCATCTGCTGTATTTCGAGAACCGGTATATCGCTCCAGCCAAAGTTGGAATAGCGCTTCGTATCGCGGATTATCACCCTGAAGGAGGGCAGGTTGAGCCCCATGGCTAAAGTGGGGGTTGCCGTTATCGCTTTAACCCATCCTTCCCTGAAGGCGTCCTCAATCAGACTGCGCTCTTTCCTCCCAAGTCCCGCATGGTGGAAGGCCACCCCCTTCGTGAGAACCTCCTTGAGCCTGTCGTTGGTCGGGTTGCTCTCAATCGAGACCGCAAGCTCTTTGAGGTACCTCCTTTCCGGCTTTGTTAGAAGTCTGTAGACCTTTGAGGCCAGATCCAATGCCTCCCTCTCGGCAGAGCGGCGCGTGTTCACGAAAACCAGAGCCTGCTTTCCGATTTTTACGGCATCCAGAACGAGGGAGTCCCACTGCGGCGGAAATCTCTGGACTGTGCCGTCATCCCAGAAGAGCTCGCCGTGGGCAAAAACTCCCTTTTTGAGCTTAACCGGCCTCCACTCGCTCACTATCAGCTCGGCCTTGAGCCACTCGGCAAGTTCTTCGGCATTTCCTATTGTGGCGCTCAGTCCCACTATCTGGGCATTGTCCATTAGATGCGAGAGAATCATCTCAAGCGTCGCTCCTCTGTCATAGGATCCGAGGAGGTGGATTTCATCAGCAACGATGAACCTGATATCCCTTATCCACCCCGCCTTATGCCGCAGCAGGGAGTCAAATTTTTCGGATGTGGAGATTATGATGTCATACCTGCCCAGCCAGCTGTCGGCACTGTCATAGTCACCTGTTGTTACGGCAACCCTCAGTCCGAGGCTCTCCCACACCTTGAACTCCCTGTACTTCTCCTCGGCCAGAGCCTTCAGGGGAACCAGGTAAACCGCCTTTCCGCCCTCTCTGAGAAGTTTGTTTATCATGGCAATCTCGGCAACCAGCGTTTTTCCGCTCGCTGTCGGGATTGCAAGAACGAGGTTCTTCCCCTCCAGCACACCCTTCCTAATGGCTTCGGCCTGCGGGGGGTAGAGCTCCTCTATTCCCCTCTCCTCAATCAGCCTTATTATCCTCTCATCAACGGGAAGTTCATGCACCTTCATTCCAATCGAAATGAGTGGGGGAAACCGTTTTATATGCTTTTGGTTAAGTTGGAATGCCATGATGAGCATACCATATCTTGTGTTCGAGGTCAGCGGCAACCGCTATCTCATCGATGCATACTTCACTAAGATAGTCGAGAAAAAGGAGAGGCTTGCGGTTCTGATCCGGCCTTACAACATGAGCATTTACTCAAAAGAACCCCTCGGCAGGCCACTGGAACCCCTCCTGCGGGAGGACGAGCTTGATGGACTTCTCAAGGACGCCTTTGCTGAATCTTTTGAACGCTCAGGGGAAAGGTTCAACGAAAGGCTCAGGCATATGAGGAGATGGAACCTCTGGAGGTTTCTGGGGATTCCAACCGGCCATCAGAGACACATTGAGAAGGATGAGGAGCTGGCAGAGGAGAGCAGGGAGGCCATGATGGCGCTCACAATCTTCAGGAAGGTTCTCGGGGTGAAAAAGGTGGAGGAGCTCGACAGAATCTCAATCAGGCCGATGGAATATGTTTACTACAATGTGCTCATTAAGGGGGAGGAGGTTTTTGACCGGGAGGGGAAAAAGGACAGGATATACACCCAGCTGATGATGTTCGATGAGTCATTCAAGAGGGAATTCCTGAGAAAATGGGAGAACAGGTAAACAAAAAACGAAATCAGGACTTTGCATAAAGCCAGCAGGCAACATAATGGTCTCTCTCAACCTCGACGAGAGGCGGTTCCTCCTTTCTGCATACATCCTTTGCAAATGGGCACCTCGGATGGAACCTGCATCCCGCGGGCGGGTTTACCGGACTCGGCGGTTCTCCCTTGACCATCTTTCTCTTGGCCTTGAGCTCCTGAGCAAGCTCCGGGTCAGGCACAGGGATTGCGGAAAGGAGCATCTGGGTGTATGGATGCAGCGGGTTCTCGAATATCCTGTCCGAAGGTCCAACCTCAACGAGCTTCCCGAGGTACATGACCCCTATCCTGTGGCTCATGTACTTTACCACACCGAGGTCATGGGAGATGAAGAGGTAGGTGAAGCCGTACTCAGACTGCAACTCTTTCAGTGTGTTGAGGATGTTTGCCTGAACCGAAACGTCGAGTGCGGAGGTTGGCTCGTCAAGAACTATGAACTCCGGTTTAAGTGCCATGAGCCTTGCCAGAGCAATTCTCTGCCTCTGACCGCCTGAGAATTCATGGGGGTATCTGTAGAGGTGCATCTCGTTCAGCCCGACGCTCTCAAGAAGCTTTATCACGAATTCCTCGGGGTCATCCACTTCAATTCCATGGAACCTGACAGGTTCCATGATTATATTGAAGACCGTTTGTCTGGGATTAAGGGAGGAATAGGGGTCTTGGAACATTATCTGGGCATTTCTTCTGAACCAGAGCAGATCTTTCCCCTTAAGGGACATTACGTCCTTTCCTTTGAAAATTATCTTGCCCTCTGTAGGTTCTATAAGCCTGAGTATAGTCCTTCCAGTGGTGGTTTTGCCGCATCCGCTCTCCCCCACAAGGCCAAATGTTTCACCTGACATTATCTCAAGTGTTATTCCATCAACTGCTTTGACCCATGCTATTGTTCTGAGAAGGCTTTTGATGGGGAAATACTTTTTTAGACCCTCTACTTTAAGTACCGGCTTCATATTTTTCACCTCAGTAAAGATGACATGCAACAAAGTGTCCGTCCTCAATTTCCTTCAGCTCGGGTACTTTCTTCCTGCATATCTCCTTTGCGAATGGACACCTAGGGTGGAATCTGCAGCCTCCTGGGGGTGTTATCAGGTTTGGCACAGTTCCAGGGATGGCTTCAAGACGCTCCACTTTTATCATCGGGTTGGGGACAGCTTTAAGGAGACCCTTTGTATATGGATGGAGGGGGTTTTTGAAAATCTGTTCCACAGTTCCTATCTCTGCAACTTTTCCTGCATACATCACTATAACCCTCTGGGCGGTTTCAGCTACAACTCCGAGGTTATGGGTTATCAGAATAACAGTAGCGTTATACTTTCTCTTAAGCTCGTTAAGCAATTCAAGTATCTGGGCCTGAACAGTAACATCAAGGGCTGTCGTTGGCTCATCGGCTATGAGTATCTTCGGGTTGTTTGCTATACCTGTGCCTATGACAACACGCTGCTTCATGCCGCCGGACAGCTCATGCGGGTAGTTCTTCACCCTCCTTTCAGGATCTGGGAGAAGAACCTCGCGAAGAATGCTAATGACCTTTGGTATGCCTTCTTTTATATTTTTTATCCTTCCATGGACCTCCATGCTCTCGGCTATCTGGTATCCAATGGTATATAGTGGGTCGAGGGAAGAATGGGGATCTTGGAAAATATATGCTATTTCGTTTCCTCTTATCTCCCTTATTTCCTCTTCATTGAGCTTGAGGAGGTCAACCGTGGAGCCGTCATTACGATGATATATTACTTGGCCGCTGACG
>JALSON010000209.1 GCA_026986455.1 Thermococcaceae archaeon
CGTTCATAGACGACTCCCTCTTCGAGCTCGGCATTCTTGGTCTTTGTTCCGACTATCAGGGGTGATGCATTGAAGAATTTGGCCAGACGCTTTAGATCAGCGGCCTGTTCAGGGGTTACGGTGTCTATGTTGGCCAGAACCTTGATGAAGAGCAGAAGAAAGAGCCTGCTGGCCACTAGGTCAAAGCATGCACCCTTAAACTCCATGCGGGCGGTTCTGAAGCCCGTCCCCCGCAGGATGCCATTGACGAGCTTGATGAGTCTTTCCTTCTCCATCATTTTTAAATAGGTCGAGGAGCTTAAAAATTTAAGGTGCAACACATGGATCGACCCGTGATACTGAAGGGCCGGAAGGTCTCGCTGGCGGTGCCCCGCAGGGAGGATGTGAAAAAGCTCTGGCTCTGGTACAACGACAGGGAAGTGAGGAGATACCTCTCAGATCCCGCCGGGATTTTCTTCTTTGAGGATGAGCTGGAATGGTATGAGCGGATCAGAAAGGAAAAGGAGAGGCATAAGGTCTTTGCGATAATTGAAAACGGAAGCGGCAGTCTTGCGGGTCTCATCGGCGTCCATAACATTGATCACAGAAACGAAAAAGCGGAGATAGGCTATTTTCTCTGGAGGGACTACTGGGGGAGGGGTTATGCTACCGAGGCGGTAGCTCTGGTGCTGGAATACTGCTTCGAATGGCTCAACCTGAGGAAGGTCTATGCGCATGTGTTTGAGCCAAATGCTGCCTCTTCAAAGGTTCTTGAGAAAAACGGTTTTACCCTTGCAGGCCGCTGGAGAAAGCACGTGCATGTTCCCGGAAATGGCTTCGTTGATGTTCTCTGCTATGAGCTCATGCGTGATGAATGGAAGGGATAATCTTTTAATCTCCCCCTCTTTTGGCTTTATGATGATGCTCCACATTGGAATCGACGACACGGATTCGCCAAACGGTATGTGCACGACTTACCTCGGCGCGCTCCTTTACAGGGAGCTTTCCCGCATAGCGGAGCCCATAGACCTGCCGAGGCTGATAAGGCTCAACCCAAACATCCCCTATAAGACGCGCGGGAACGGAGCGGTGGCGATGACCTTTGAAGCGGACGAAGAGGTTATCCCGGAGATCAAAAACCTCGTACTCCCCCATGTAAGTCAGCTTTCCGACTTCACCCATGAGAACACCAATCCCGGCGTTGTCTTTTTTGAGGGGGAAATACCTGGGGAGCTGCGGGAGTTCTCACTCAGGGCTTTGAGGGAGCACGTTACCATCGAGGAAGCCGACCAAGTTGCCAGAAAAGTTGGAGCCGAAGTATTCAAGTTCAAGCTTGGCCGGGGCGTTATAGGGGCCTTAGCTTCAATCGGCTATCCTCTTGAGCGCTTCACATACGAGCTTTTGGCTTACAGGGAGCCGGACAACTGGGGAAAGCCGAGGAGGGTTGAGGAGGAGAGCGTCTTTCTGGCCGATAGGTGGAGCTATCCTTTCACCTACGACAACGTTGACCCAAACAAGAGGACAGTTCTCATAACGCCCCACGGCAAGGATCCCGTTCTGGCTGGAATCCGCGGAATTGATGCCGGGAAAGTCCTCCAGACCTTCGAGCTGGTTAGGTTTGGGGAGCCCGTCGCTTTTTATCAGCTCTACAGGACGAACCAGAACACCGATGACCACTTGACCCCTAAAAAAATCGGTGAGCTGAAGCTCTACGACAGCGCGGTTGTGAGGGGAAAGGTCGCTCGCTCATACTGGGATCGCGGGAGGCACGTCTTCTTTGAGCTTGAGGACGAGACTGGCAAAATAAGGGTTGCTGCCTTCGAGCCGACCAAGAAGTTCAGGAACTACGTTAGGAAGCTTTTGCCGGGAGACGAGATTATCGCGGCCGGAGGAGTGAAGGAGCACGATGGAATCTTAACGCTCAACCTTGAGAAGTTCTATCCGGTGAAGCTCGTCCCAAAAGTTGAGTACCAAAAGCCCAGGTGCCCGCGCTGTGGAGGGACGATGAAGAGCAAGGGCGACTACCTCAAGTGCAAGCGCTGTGGCTATAAGATGGCAAAGAAGCTCATTCCGGTCGAAGTCCCGCGCGAGCTGGAGAGGAAAATCTACGAGGTTCCTCCCGATGCGAGGAAGCACCTTTCGAGGCCGCTGGTTCTGCCGGGTGGGGAGGAGAGGATCCTGGGACTTTTGTGATCGAAAGTTTTAAAGTGATAAGTTGTTGTCACATGAATCAGTTTGTGGATAGAAGAGAGGAACTTAAAGCCCTGCAGGAACATGGCTGAGAACTTTCTCGCCTTCTGGCTCCGGTTCATATATCCCAATCTCTCAGCCATCGAAGAGGGCGTCTTTGATGTTGAGGAGATTAAGAGGGATTACAGTCATTACTCGATCCAAAACATCCTTTTTGAAGATCCAAAGGGGAAGCTTGAGCTGATAGGCATCTACTCCACCGCCATTCACCTGATGAGGGAGGGCGAATTTGAAAAACTGGAAAAATCCTGGGGGAGCTTTAACCTAAAACATCTCTCCAAGCTCGAAGACGACAAAACCCTCCTCTCTGATTTCTTCTTTGTCCTCAACGCTCCTTGCGATCAGGCCAAAAACCTCATTTTCTTCTCCGGTTCTGACGAGTTTCGCCTTCTTGGCGAGTTCCTTAAGCACCTCAAGGGCTTCCCTTTTTCTTAGATCCTTCCACTTGGCCTCGAAGAAGTAGGCCGTGCCCCTCTTAATTCCCACGAAGTCTATCTCTTCGCCCTTCCTCCACCATTTTCCGCCCCTCTCGAAGGCGAACCTCCTCCAGAGGAAGTCCTCCACAGCTTTTTCAAAAACCGGCCCCATGTAGTGGTCGAAGTTTCTCCTAACGTCCTCAAGCACTTCCCCGTAGAGCTCCCTTTCTATTCTCTCCCTGTTCGGATAGATAAAGCGGAACCAAAAGGCGAAGTAGTTGTCCGATATCTCATACCGGATGTTCCTCCTCCTTTCAGGCTCAAAGGCGGGGTGGAGCTTTTTAACGGCCCGTATCCTCGCGAGGTTGTCGAGGTAGCGCGAGACCGTTCCCCTGTCAAAGCCGGTAAAGTTAACTATCTCGCCGAAGCTCGTCTTACCGAAGGCTATCGCCTTGAGTATGGCGAAGTAGCGCGCCGGCTCCCTGAATTCCTGCCTGAGGAGGAACTCGGCTTCCGTATAGAGCGGGCTTTCCTTTCTCAGAAAGAGCCTCCCAACGTTCTCCCAGAAGGGGGCTTCATCGAACTGGTTCAGGTAGAGGGGTATCCCATCCGCAACGCCGTAAACCATCATCCACTCTCTCGGGGAATAGTGCGGCAGGAACTCCTTAATGTGCCAGTATTTCATCGGCTTAACGTCGAGCTGCATCGTCCTCCTTCCGTAGAGAGGACTTTTATGGCCGAGCAGTCGCTCCATCATTCCAATTGAAGAACCTATGAGGACGAGCTTTATCCGCGAACCCTGGAGGTAAAGGTCCCACGCCTTTTGCAGGAGCGATGGGAAAGCTGGGTTCGTGGCCACGAGGTAGGGTAGCTCATCAATGACGACAATGCCTTTCCCCCTCTCCGCGAGGATTTTAAAAAGCTCAAGCCAGCCGAGGTCGGAGCGGGCTATCACTTCATCGTCGAGAAATTCCGCCACCTTTCCCCTGAACTCAGCTAGGTTCTCCCGCTCGCTTCTCTCGTCGGCAAGGAAGTAAAGGTGGGGAAAGCTCTCAACGGCTTTGAGGATAAGTGCAGTCTTTCCAACCCTCCTCCTGCCGTAGACGACTATCAGCTCGGCTTTCTCACTTTCAAACGCCCTCCTCAATGCTTCAAGCTCACCTTTCCTGTTCAAGAATTGTTGCATCATGATTAGACTAATCGCGTTGCAACTATTTAAGGATTTCGAAAGGCTTCTTTCCGTTGGAGGTAAAAGTTAGGTGGTGGTGTCATGTCGCTTTTGCATTTGGCGGGAATGTTCATATTCGGAGGGAAGAAGAAAAGTCCTCTTGCTTTTGAAGGCCGCCGAGCTGACTGGAGAGAGCTTCACGTCATAGATACTGGAGATTCCGTGTTTCTCCTTGGTGAGCTTTCTAAAAGAGACATAAACTGCTTCGTTGATTGAAATCGGAGAAATAACCAGCTCGTCTTCTGAAGTCACTATGTCTCTCGCCTTTGAAGTTAAGGATGTCGTAAAAAGAGAGTTGTAAAGGACGTTTGCATCAATGTGCGTCCTCAAGACCATCAGCCTCCAGAGCGTAGTCCTCAACGGAAGCCTTTCCGAGTATTCCCATGTAGCTCAACGGGAAGTTTCTTGCGTTTTTTCTTTGATTTTAATTCAAGGTAGATTCAAAGGGCTTCAATCTCAAGCTCCCTCTCAATGGCCCGTTTGGTCTCCTCACTAACTTTTCCGGGCAGTTTTACACGAAGGGCTACCTCTTCCATACTCCCACCGCTCTTAGTTTTAGGTTCATTGGATATACCCCTATCCCTTCATCACCTTCCACACCAGCAACGGGAAGACGAGCGTCGCATCTGCCCATATCTCGACGTAGTCAGCCTTAGCCCTTATCTTGCCCCAGCTCACTCCTTCGCTCGGAGGGGCACCGCTCAGCGAGCCGTCCCAGGGAATGGCAGTGGTAATGTATATCGCGTAGTCCGTTCCCCCTCTGAAGAGATTTGCGTTGATTATTGCGTGCTTCGGGAGAGAGCCGCCGAGGATTATCGAGGCGGTCTCCTTCGCTGTGACCGCTAGGTTGTTGAGCTTCACAATGTCGTTGGCTACGTCTATGATCAGTTTCCTGTCTCCGCGTTCTTCCTTAAAGAAATAGAGCATGTCACCGATTGAGCCGTCCGTAATGGCGGGACAGAAAATCGGGACGTTTCTCTTGTAGGCCCAGTAGATAACGCTCTTCTCCTTCTCCTTCCCCAGCTTCTCGTCCATGTGTCTACCGAGCTCGTGGATGAACTCGCTTGCCGTCAGGGGCCTGCCAGTTTCACGCTCCATCTCAAGAATTCTTTCGAAGAATGGAATCATGTACTTCTCGAATTCAATGTAGCGGTCGTTGGGCACGAAGATGTTGCCGATTCTGTTGATGCCCTTTTCCCTGAGAAGGACATCGTTCACCCCCCAGTCGCCCAGGATAAAGGGCTTTAATGCCTTTATGAAGTCCTCCTCGATTCCTCCAGCGGTGGTTACGATGACGTCCACCTTGCCTTCTTTCACGAGCCACGCAACCAGCTCCCTTAAGCCGGAGGAGATTATGTTGGAGGTGTAGCCAAGGAAAACTCTAACCTCCTCGCCCTTGGCACGCTTCTCCTCGACCTTCTTCCATATCTCAATCGCCTTTCCGAGGTGCGTCGCCTGAAAGCTTATTCTCTCGTAATAATCGAGAACCTCTTCAAGGCTCCTAACCTCGTCCAGCCAGGGGCCCTCTACCGGAAGCCCCCCGACCTCTTCGCTCTCCTTTAACACTATGTCCTTTGGCTCGATCATGATTTCAGGTTTGAAGGGGGGCGTATAAAGTTTTGGGAAAGTTTTTATTATCCCGCGAGCATCTTTAACCATGGGCATGATGACAGATCTGAATAACCTCCGCGTTCTCGTTACTGCATCATCCCGGGGAATAGGCTTCAACGTGGCGAGGGAGCTATTGAAGAGAAACGCGAGGGTCGTTATAAGCTCCAGAAACGAAGAGAACCTGAAAAAAGCCCTGGAGAGACTCTCGGGATATGGAGAGGTCTATGGTGTGGTTGCGGACCTCGGAAAACAGGAGGACATAGAAAACTTGGTCTCAAAGGCCTGGGGTGCACTCGATGGGGTTGATGCCCTCGTCTGGAACGCACCCAATGTCTCCTGCGAGCCCTGTTTGCTTCATGAGACCGACTATGGGGACTGGCTGGAGGCGGCGAAGCTTCACTCGATCGCTCCGGGTTATCTAACAACGCTCCTCGTCCGGGCGTGGCTGGAAGAAAAGAGGAAGGGTGTTCTCGTCTACCTCAACTCTGTCTCGATAAAGGAGCCGATGCCGCCACTGGTTCTGGCGGACGTTACGAGGGCGGGGCTGGTTCAGCTCGCCAAAAGCGTTTCGAGAACCTACGGGAAGAGAGGGATAAGGGCCTACTCTGTTTTACTCGGCAGCTTTGACACACCGGGCGCGAGGGAGAACCTCGGTAGAATCGCCGACGAAAGGGGAGAGCCCTTTGAAGAGACTTGGGAGCGCGAGGTTTTGAACAGAACACCCCTCCACAGGACGGGTAGATGGGAAGAACTCGGCTCCCTGATAGCTTTTCTCCTGAGCAGGGAAGCGGAGTACATGCTCGGCTCAACTGTCGTGATAGACGGCGCGATGACGAGGAGCGTTCATCTGTGAGAAGGGTTATTTTCTGCAGGACAACGGAATGTGGTTGGAGTGATTTTCTTTTAGCAGGTTAAAATTTAAAATATGATTTAGATTAAAATTTAAAAAATTAACTGGAAAGGGCTCACATGCCCATACCCATGTCCATACCGCCCATTCCACCGGGCATTCCGCCTGGCATTCCTCCGCCCTGACCGCCTTCGGGCTTGCTTACCTTTGCCGCAATAACGTCGTCTATGCGGAGTATCATCACGGCGGCCTCGCTGGCGCTCTTGATGGCCTGCTTCTTGACGCGGAGAGGCTCGATGATACCCTTGGCGAGCATGTCGGCGGGTTCGCCGGCGAAGACGTCTATGCCTATCGCAACTCCCCTGTTCTTGTGCTCGCTGATTGCCTTGACGAGCATCTCAACGGTGTCGAGACCTGCGTTCTCCGCTAAGGTTTTCGGGATTATCTTGAGGGCCTCCGCGAAGTTCTCTATTGCAAGGGCCTCCTTGCCGCCGACCTCCTTGGCAAACTCATCCAGCTTGATGCTGAGCTCTATCTCGCCAGCACCGCCGGCGGGAAGAACTGCACCGTCCTCCATGACATCCTTGGTGACCTTGATGGCGTCTTCCAAGGCACGCTCAACCTCGTCGACCACGTGCTCGGTGCCGCCTCTGACGAGTATCGTTACGGCCTTCGGATTCCTGCAGCCCTCGACGAAGATCATGCTCTCTCCTGCTATCTTGCGCTCCTCAACGACCTCTGCATATCCGAGGTCCTCCGGGGTCAGGTCCTTAACGTTGGTAACGACCTTTGCACCCGTTGCCTTGGCGAGCTTCTCCATGTCGCTCTTCTTGACGCGCCTGACCGCTAAAATTCCCGCCTTGGCCAGGTAGTGCTGCGCTAAATCATCGATGCCCTTCTGGACGAAGAGAACGTTCGCGCCGGTTGCTGCTATCTGCTCGACCATCTCCTTAAGCATCTTCTCCTCCTGCTCAAGGAATGAATAGAGCTGATCCGGGCTGGTGATGTTTATTTTTGCATCTGTTTCCGTCTTCTTGACCTCAAGGGCATCGTTTATGAGCGCTATCTTGGCGTTCTCGACCCTCTTCGGCATCCGCGGGTGGACCCTTTCCTTGTCAATTACAACACCACGGACGAGCTCGCTCTCCTCGACGCTCTCACCGGCCTTCTTCTCGATTTTGATGTTGTCGATGTCAACGACGAACTTCCCGTCCTTCTTCTCGGCGACCTGCTTGACGGCCTCAACCGCGAGCTTTGCAAAGAGCTCCTTGTGGCTCTCGGCGTTCTTGCCGGTGATTGAGGTCATGGCTATCTTCATGAGGGTATCCTCGTCGTCGGGAGTAACCTCTATGGCGATTCCGTCGAGTATCTCCTGAGCCTTCTCGGCCGCCATGGTGTAGCCCTTGACTATGATGCTCGGGTGGATGTTCTGGTCGAGCAACTCCTCAGCCTTCCTGAGGAGCTCGCCGGCGATAACAACTGCCGTTGTAGTACCATCGCCCGCCTCCTTGTCCTGAGTCTTGGCAACCTCAACCATCATCTTGGCAGCAGGGTGCTGAAGGTCTATCCTGTCGAGAATCGTGGCTCCATCGTTGGTGACAACGACGTCACCGAGGCTGTCGACGAGCATTTTATCCATACCCTTCGGGCCGAGGGTTGTTCTAACCGTCTCGGCTATAATCCTTGCAGCTAAAATGTTTAACCTCTGGGCGTCCCTTCCGACGTACCTCTGGGTTCCTTCCGGCAGAATAACAACAGGCTGTCCGCTTAACTGTGCCATTTTACATTCCTCCTTATATTTAACGGATGCGGTTCGTTAGTGCTATATAAAAAGCTTTGGGTCAAAAATTTCAAAAAAATGAGATTTTTTTGAATATATGGCAGAAGATAGGGGCGAAAATTATGGAAAGGGCTAAAACCATTGCGGGCGGATAAGACTCAGGGCATGAACCTGCGAATGCGGAGAGGTGATTTCATGGAGCTGATAAAACAGGGGGCAGAAGCGAAAATATACCTGGCGGACTTTGAAGAGTTCTTCGGGGCGAACCTCCTGCCCGGGGAGAAAGTAATCGTGAAGCACAGAATTCCAAAGCGCTACAGGATAAAGGAGATAGACATCAAGCTGAGAAAGGAGAGAACCGTTAGAGAAGCGAGGGTTCTGCATCGTGCCAAGGAGTTCGGTGTGAACTGTCCCTACGTCTATGAGGTTGATATGAGGGAGATGAGGATAGCCATGGAGTTCATAGACGGAGAGCGTTTGAAGGAACTCTTAGAGAGACTGCCGATGGAGGAGAGGCTTAAGCTGTGCAGGGAGATTGGAAGGCAGGTTGGAAAGCTCCACGAAGCGGGCATAGTCCATGGCGATCTGACAACGAGCAACATGATACTCCGCGAAGGAAGGGTCTACCTGATAGACTTTGGTTTGGCTGACTTTGACTCAACGCTCGAAGCGAGGGGCGTTGACCTGCACCTCCTCAAGCGCGCCATGGAGAGCACCCACTACACATGGTTTGAGAGGGGCTTTGAGGCCGTTCTGGAAGGCTACGCCGAGGTCAGGGGCGAGAAAGCCAGGAAAGAAATCGAGGAAAAAATTGAGGAGATAGAAAGCCGCGGTAGGTACAGGGAGAGGAGCTGGGTGGGATAGGCTCAGTAGATCAGGCCAAAAAGGAAGAGTGGAATCCGGCTGTTTCCGGTTAGTAGTCCATCCACGGCTGTGTAATCCTGCTTCTGGTACCTCCTCTTTCTCTCCCCGCCAACTTCTATTACCCAGTCACCAACTTTAAAGTCCGCAGTCTTTTCGCCCCGCTTCCCCTTTAGGTAGCATGGCTCGGTAACCCATCTTAAATGGTTTATGAAGAACTCTTCCCTCAAAGCACCCAGGTGAACATTAAAACCCTTTTTGGCAAAGAACATCCTGAGGGGAACGGTAAGGTAGAGTTTCGGTTCCCTTCTCACATTATCACAAGGCTGGAGGGCGTATATCAGCCCCGCCTTGGATAGATCATCCACGAGCCTTATAGCCATGTTCTTTGAAACTCCGAGTTCCCTGGCTATCAAGGAATAATTGACCTCAAATGGGGCCGATTTGGCCACAAGATAAAGCAGACGATACGCATCGGTCTCGTACTTCACGCTTATTTCCCTCAGAGCAGATAGGTCTTCAAGTATGACCTTCCTAACGGAGTTTTCAAGGGTATCGTAAAATCCGCTCTCTGGATAAAGTACCCCTCCCCTCTCCATGTATTCTCGCCAGAGGACGTGAAGTTCCATGTACATATTTGTAAGGTCAAACGGCTTGGAAATCACTTCTTCCAGCCGGTGGATCGGAACCTCCATGCCCTTTCGTATGTTCAGCCACTCCCTAAAAGATGTTGGCGGGAGCTCCCTGAGCACGACCCTGCGGGACAGATCCGCTCCTGAGTGTAGGATATCAATGGTGGATGAGCCGGAAAAAAATATTCTAACCTCGTGCTCGTCATATAAAGTTTTTAGATCTTCTGCCCAGCCAGGTTTTCTATGGATTTCGTCTATAAAAATATTCCTGTATCCCAGGGTGGAGAAGGCTTTGACAACCTCATAGAGAGAGAAAGGTTTTATAAGCGTGGAATCCGCCGAGAAATATAGGCTTTTACTCGTTTCCATGGCAAACTGGAGCATTAGAACAGTTTTACCAACTCCTCTGAGCCCTTTGATGCCGATGTAGTATTCTTCATCTATCCTTCTGAGCTCCGGGTAAATGAAACGCTTCTTTGGAAATTTCCTTGCCCATGCCATCAGCCGCCTGCTCGTTGCCACGAGGGAAGTCAATATTCTGTCTTCCATGGTGCCTACTGCGCATCGGTTATTTATAAATCTTGTCCTCACACGAGGACGATATGCATGCATTTCGTCACTGTGAGGGGACAAAATGTGGAATTCATCCCTGCCTGAATGCCCTCAGAACCCTCTCGAATATCTCCCTCTCCTTCCCGCGCTTTCTCCTTGCGAGGCTCTCGACGATGAGCTCCGGGGTACTTCTCCCGAGCTTTCCGAAGACCGGCTGCCTGTCCACGATGAGGTTGAGGTTCTCGTCAAGGCCCTTCGCCTCTATTCCATCAACTCTCGCAAAGGGAAGCTCCTTCCTGAGGTCTTCACCGAGATGCGACACTATGACGACGTAGAAGCCCTTCTCATGTGCAATTTTCAAAAGTTCGCCGATTATCCTGACAGCCGCACCGGGCTCGGTGATGGCCTCAAACTCGTCTATGAGGAT
>JALSON010000210.1 GCA_026986455.1 Thermococcaceae archaeon
GCCTTCCAGTCAGAAGCTCGTAGAGAACCGCCCCTATCTGCCAGACATCGGTCCTCTCATCTGTTCCGCCAAAGCGGGAGCTTATCTGTTCCGGAGCGGCGTAGAGCGGCGTGAAGCTCACAGCCTGGGTCGTCCTGCTCTCCTTGAGCAGCTTGCTGAGCCCCCAGTCGCTCACCTTGGCCCTCCCGCCCTTGAGCAGGATGTTGCTCGGCTTGAGGTCGCGGTGGACTATCCCCTTTGAGTGGGCGTACTTGATGCCCTCCGCAACGTCGAAGATTATTCTCGCCGCCTTTTCGGGGCTGAGGGGCTTGTCGACCCTTGCCAGACTCGTCTCGCAGTACTCCATCTCAAGGTACGGAACCGGGAAGATGTTGTAGTCATAGAGCTCGACTATGTTCGGGTGGCTGAGGAGCGACCAGTTCCTTACCTCCCTGAGGAATGTCTTGCCCCCCTCTTCAGTCAGGCTGATTGGGACTTTTAGGGCAACGACGCTCCCGTCGTGCTTTTCCGCACGGTAGACCCTTGCAAAGCCGCCCTCACCGATGGGCTCGACCTTCCGGTATCTGGCAAAGAGTTCTTCAAGCGGCGTGCGGGGAGAGGTGGAAGCCGGGCTCTCAGCCGGAACAGGAACACCCTTCGCCCTATCCTCCACTCTTTCGAGAACCTCGGCTTTTACCTTAACCTTCGCACTCACCGCCCCTGAGCGGACGGCTACCCTGGCGCTTACCTTTCCGGGGCTCCTGGGGACTGCCCTCAGCGTCTGCGAGACGTACTCCCCGGGCCTGACAGCCCTGAAGTAGGCCCTCGTTGAGCTGAGCTCGAAGTACCTCGCCAGGTCGCCCAGGTCGACCTCAACGTTTATCGTCCCCCGTAGGAGATTCCTGAAGCCCACGGTAACCGGAACTTCCTCCCCCACGTGAAGCTTCGGCGGAATATCAACTATGAGGGACTTCCGGAGGAGCTCCTTCATGTCCTCCCTCGGGACAGGAGGTTTAGGATAGCGGTACTTGTATCTTCTCTTTGACTTGGAAACGTCCTTAAGCAGGTGTTTTATCAGGTGTCCAAACCACATGACCATCACGATGAATATTATGAAGCTCGCCGCCCTTCCAAATATGAGCGAGATGAAAAGGATGACTATGAAAAGCTTAACAGCACCCTCCACCAGATCATCATCGAATATATGCCCCATGTGCATTTCAATCCCTCCACCTCTTCCGGCTTTAATTTTAACATCTGATGTGCCTGTTAATGTTTTCGGTGCAATTCTGCAGATTTTCCGGGTTCAGCATTTCCACTATGCAAAGCTGAACTCCGTGATGTTTGACCGACCGCAAACCCTGTATTAACTGGGACTGGGGCTATATAACGTTTCAGGCGGATAACAAAAACTTCAAGAAAAGAAAAGGAGCTCAAACCCTGTCAACGACACCCTTAAGTATCTCTTCAACCTTCGCCGCGACCTCAAGCAGCTCGTCGTTCCCGGTTATGCTCATGGCCTTCGTCGGGAGCAGCAGGCTCACGTAGGTCTTCCCTTCCTTCACGTACACCACGAGGTTGCACGGCAGGAATGTGCCGCTGTCCATGTCTATACCAATGAGCTCGCTTGAGAACTTCGGGTTGCAGGCGCCGAGGATGACGTAGGGCTCCATATCAAGGTCGAGCTTCTCCTTGAAGAGCTCATCCACCTTTATCTCGCTGAGAACCCCGAAGCCTTCCTTCTTGAGCTCCTCCTTGACCCGCTTAACGGTCTCGTCAAATCCGAGCTCGACCTCCCGCACGTATGCATACTCCTCATTCTCCATGGCATGGCCTCTGTGCATGCCCTTTCCGTGGCCTTTGCAGCCACCTTTCATCCCGTGGCGGCCCTTCATACCGCCTTTTCCCATTTCATTCATTTCACCTTTCATTTCAAATCACCTTTTTTCTTTAGTCAATATTTACTATACTGCAAGGCTTAATAAGGTTGCTCTTGACAGAGAGGAAAATGAAAAGCGGTTAATTTTTTAACATGAAGAAGTCAGAAGTAGCCAGTCTCATGCTCACACCCTCACAAGCCTCCTTCCCATGAGGTTCAGCTTGAACTTCCTAATCGTCTCCGGAGGGATTATCCTCCCATCGGGGCTCTCAAAGAAGAGGGCATCAAAGGGACACTGGACGATGCACGCACCGCACTGAACGCATTTCCCCGCGCGGGGCATCCGGGCGATTCCATCAATCTCATAGCAGTTTCTCGGGCACACCTGCACGCATACCCCGCAGCCCGTGCATTTTTCCTCATCCAGAACCACCCTTAAGAGGCGCTCCTCATGGAGGCCGCTCTTGTAAACAGGGGTGCTGCCCATTAAATCGATGCTCACGAGAAGGACCATGACGAAGGACACGAAACCCCAGCGGAGGAGGAAGTCAAAGCTCAAATTTCCCGTGAAGAGGCCATACATCACAAGGAGAAGGAGGAAAGAAACCTCCATTAGTAGGGGCACCCTGCTGAAGTCGAAGATAACGGTGTATCTGCTCAATCTGGATTTTTTCTTCCCACGGGCCAGCAATCCGGAATACACGGGAAATGAGATGAAGATCAAAAAGGGTAACAGCCAGCTGAGAATGAAAAGGGGGAGCACAGCACTGCGCCAGAGGAAGAACGCAAGGAGAGCGACGATTATGGAAAAGGGAAACGCCCACATAACCGCCATCTCAACCCGCTGCACCGCCGGAAACTCAACCTCCCGCATTTTCGGGGACTTTTTATAGCCATTTTCAACGAATTTGGGAATATCTTTTGCATAAACGGGGCCCCATATCACGCTCCACCCCGTCCTCTCCCCTATTACTTTCGCCTCGATGCCCGCCGCGGCAAGCTGGGGGAGCACCACGCGCCTGTGGTCCACGAGCCTTTCAATTCCGCTCGTCTTTAACGCCGAAATGACGTCATGGTTTGTGAAATGCCCGCCGGCCGCGGAGCACCACACGTTTATGCCCCTGCTGTTGGCGATGAGGAGGTAGCAGTCAATACCGCTCTTTTCAAGAACCCTCTTCACGCGCTCAACCGTTACGCAGTAGTTGCCCGTGAGGAAAACGGGCGAATTCCTGCCGGGGTTGCCTATCCTGACGAGCCCCGTTTTGCAGGGGAGGGGAAAACCCCTCAAAAGCGTTCCCACAATGTTGATGAGCATATAGCGGAGCATATCCTCATCCCCCGGGCTTCCTCGCAACTATCTCCACAAAGTCCTCCATCCGGCTCAGCCTCATGGACTCCATGATAAAGCCTGCCCCCTCCACCTTCTCGGGAAGATTCTTTATCGCCCTCGTCGTGGTCTGAGTGAGGAGGTAGGCGATTAAAAGGAGCGGAAGCCTGATTAGGAGTGTTATAACCCTCTTCAACGGATTGCGGGGCACGACCTCATCCGCAATCAACAGGAGGCCTCCGGGTTTCAGTATTCTCATTATCTCCCTCAGGGCATAGCATAATTCGTCCTCGCTCAGCTCGGAGAAGCAGAGACCCGCCATCACGGCATCATAGCTCTCCGCGGCCTCGGTGTCAAGCTCCGCAACACCCATCTCACAGAGCTCAACCCTATGCGTGAGTGCCACCTCCTCTATCTTTTTCCCCGCAATTTCAAGCATCCGCGGGTTGATGTCGATGGCCTTGACCCGTGCGCCCCGCATAGCGGCACGTATCGTTAGCGCTCCCGTCCCGCAACCTATGTCAAGAACCCTCTGCCCCGGCTTTATGCGGGATGCAAGTCTCTCATAGACCCCCTCGAGCCTTCCCAGAGTGAGTATTCTAACCCCCCTGTCGTATCTGTCGGGGGAGGACTCAAGTATCCTCATGAGGACATACGATGGCATCCGAACTCCCTGTATGAAAATCCGCTCATCCTGTATTTTAAACTTCCTCCGGCTTTTTTGGAAGCCCAAGATACCTCGGGGTTCTCTCCTTATACCTCCTGTACTCCTCCCCAAACACGCGCTCAAGGATGCAAATTCTTGCGATGGACACCATGGCAGAAGCGTGAGAGATGGATGTCCGGTATAATTCTAGGAGCATTAAAAACCAAAAGCTCACTTCATCCTCGCCTTCCGGTACACTATCACGAATATTAAAATAATTCCAATGAGAAGAATCCCACCGGGATATGAATTTAAAAACTCTCCCTGACACGTCGGCAGTTTGCTCCCGAGTGCCCTCGTGAAGTTCAGCATATGAAGAGAGTTTCCATCGTAGTAGAGCACCGTAACATTTTCCCAGCCAAAGGGAACAAAGGAATTCTCTGGACGAAGAAAAAGCAGAACACCACCGTGCAGAAATACGGAACGGAGGGTTACGTTATCAGGAATGTTTATGCTCAGGTTGCTTGGAATTTTAATGACATAGGAAACACTTCCGTTCGATGTGTAGATTTTGGAGTCATTAATTCGGGCAGGATAATCCTCACTGGATATCAAATATTTCCTAGAACGCATCGAACGTGTTACCCCGAGGGGAAGCATCAACACTCTCCTTATGCACAGCTTTTTAGGATTGATAGCCCTTCCATCGCTGATGTACCATAAATTGTCATGGAGGACATAACGAAGCTCTTCTAATCCGGTGGTACTTCCGAGGTAGTAGAGCATTCCGTCCTTGAAGTAGAAGTAGTACTCCCCGACCATGCTTGGAGTGGGTATCCCCTGCATCCCTGGCCCGAGGGCATCCCATGAGAGCATTATTATCGCGTCATCCTCCCCGGCTTTGATAAAGGGGTAAAATGTGCAGTATTCTGTGGGGGCAAGAACTGGATTGGGGCCGCAGAGGGCTTCGGTGGCGTATGTAGGTGTAACAGAGAGGAATAATAAAAAAAGAAGTACAAACCCTAAAGCTGCTTTTTTATACATACGGAACCCCCAAATTGCCTCTACAATATGAATCAACATGTCTAACAACATCAAAGGTTACCCCAAAGTAATAAGCCCTTTGGAAATACCTCCTGCCGATAGTGTTGATCTGGGCCTGTATATAGTTACCCGCCAATCTCATACAATTTTCCGAGTCGTTACATGTTTTGCAGTTTCCTCCGCCCCCAATGATACATTCGTCAGCTTCCATCTCCATGAACACATTCCAGCAATTGTACTTAAGTTTTAATCCCTCAAGATTGAGCGTCCATCCATCTATATCATTTATTCGTCCCATGTAATAATTTGGCTGGGCAAAAACATAATCAAAATATTCACATGCCCCCGGGTAGTTGGGAGACTTATACCACCATGGAAATATATTTGTCCCCTCGATGTTCATCGTAGGTGTACTGGGCATCCAGATGAATTCAAATCCCGCTTGATGTATTTTTTGAGACATTGCCTCGATTAGTTCGTGAGATATCCCTTTCTCTATGTTTAATTGATCCTGTTTGAACATCCAAGCATTTTCAAGGCTCCAATAGAATCCTCGTAAATTGGGATCCGAGGAATGTGTAAATATAAACGTGTCAATCCATTTCTCCCAGTAGGATCTTTCAAAGTTTCCGGTTATATTACCGCGCGGAGTTTTTGACGGTGTAAAAAAAGGTACCGTAACATAGTATGGCATATCCATATGGACACTTAAGTACTCGGAGAGATTGTATGCATCAGTTTCGGCATCTCCAGTATACTGGATGTGAGCTGGCTGTCCAAGCACCACGGCATAATCAAAACCAAGCTCCCTAAACTGTTCCAGACTCCCACTCATCCTCGATTCATAACCCGAGCCGTTCCATCTAACCCACCATAGTCCAAAGTTTGCCATTGGAATCACCACTATTTAATACTTTTAACAGTATAAAAATATTTTTGTACAAAAATATGGCAAAAATTTAATGAAATTGATTAAGAATACCTCAGTAGAACAAGTTACTTGAGATACGCTGGTTCCCATCGAATATTGAGAGGGTTTTTGAGGGAATTTACTCTTAGGAGAGTGCCCACATAGGGACATTCAAGCAAACAACATGCACAACTCAAAATGGGAACTGGGGTTTGGGCTCAAAAATAGAAAAATGTATTCACCTCAGAATCCTCATCGCGTTGAAGACCGCTATGAGGGCGACGCCGACGTCCGCAAAGACAGCCTCCCACATCGTAGCCTCTCCGAGGACTCCGAGGCTTATGAAGGCAAACTTAACGCCGAGGGCGAAGATTATGTTCTGCCACACTATACGCTGGGTCTTTCTCGCTATCCTGATGCCTCTTGGCAGTTTGGAGGGTTTGTCATCCATTATGACAACGTCTGCCGTCTCTATCGCCGCATCACTGCCCAATGCCCCCATCGCAACGCCCACATCTGCCCTGGCCAAGACAGGCGCATCGTTTATGCCGTCGCCGACGAAGACGACCTTTCCATCGCCTTTCTCCGCCTCAAGCTCCTCAATGACCCTGACCTTGTCCTCAGGTAAAAGCTCCGCGTAGAACCCGTCCAGTCCAATCTGCCTCGCTATCTCAGCAGCGACGTCCTTGTTGTCACCGGTAACCATCACGACCTTCTTAACGCCGAGGCGCTTGAGCTCTTTTACTGCCAGGGGAGCGTCTTCCTTTATTTCGTCCGAGATTATTATGTAGCCGGCGTACTTTCCGTTGATGACAACGTGAGCCACCGTCCCCTTGACGCGGCATGTGTCGTGTTCGATGTTGAACCTGTGGAGGAGCCTGTCGTTGCCAACCATGACCTCGACGCCGTCTATCTCTGCCCTGACGCCGTGTCCCGCTATCTCCTCGTACTCCATGAGGTTTTCTTTGATATCCCCTCCATAAGCATCTTTTATCGCCCTCGCTATCGGATGGCTTGAATTGGCCTCCGCTAAAGCCGCGAACCTTATTATCTCCTCCTCGCTGAAGCCGTTCCTCGTCTCTATTTTCGTGACCTTGAAGACTCCCTTTGTCAGCGTTCCGGTCTTGTCAAAGGCGACAACGGTAGCCCCGTGAAGGGCATCGAGGTAGTTGGAGCCCTTGACGAGTATTCCATCCCTTGCGGCCCTTCCGATGCCGCCGAAGTAGCCGAGGGGTATTGAGAGGACGAGGGCACAGGGGCACGATATGACGAGGAGCACCAGAGCCCTGTACAGCCAGATTGAGAACGGGTCGCCATAGACGAGCGGGGGAATGATGGCAACGAGCGCTGCAAGTCCGACGACTGCGGGGGTGTAGTAGTGAGCAAATCGCGTGATGAACTTCTCGGTCTTGGCCTTCCTCGCGCTCGCGTTCTCGACGAGCTCAAGGATGCGCGAGATGGTTGATTCCCTCAGCTCCTTGGTGACCTTCACTTTGAGGACGCCGCTGAGGTTGAGCATGCCGGATAGGATTTCCTCCCCCTCCTTCACCGTCCTCGGGACGCTTTCACCGGTTAGGGCGGAGGTATCAACTGTCGAGGTTCCCTCTATGACCACTCCATCAACGGGAACCTTTTCACCGGGCTTTATCAGAATTATATCGCCCACCTTCAGCTCTTCCGGCTTCACCTGGACTACCCCATCTCCCTGCAGGAGGTTCGCATACTCAGCCTTGAGCGCGAGCAGGGCCTTTATCGAGCGCCTCGACCTGTCAACGGCCATGTCCTGGAAGAACTCGCCTACGACGTAGAACAGCATGACGGCAACTCCTTCCGGGTACTCCCTGATGAGGAACGCACCCACTGTGGCCACCGCGATGAGAAAGTTCTCATCGAAGAGGTTGCCGTGTATGGAATTAACAACGGCGCTCCTTAGAACCTTCCACCCAACGAGAAGGTAGCTGGCGGTGAAGATTCCGAACACAAAGGCGTTGTCCATGTTATAGTAGTAGCGGAGCACCACCCCGATGCCAAAGAGCATGAGCGACGGGATTATGAAGTAGAGCGCCCTTCTGGGGCCCCCTTCACCGTGCTCGTGTCCGTGATCGTGGTCATGCTCCCCCTTCTCAATGACCTTAACTCCGGGCTCGACCCTTTCTATTATCTCTTTAGCCTTCTCAACGTCGCCTTCTATCACGGCCTCCTTGGTGGCAAAGTTCACCAGCGCGAACTCAAAGCCCTCTTTTTTTAGGGCTTCCTCTATCTCGTAGGCGCAGCTCGCACAGTCGAGTCCCTCAAGCTTGAGCTTCTTCGGCATCTTCACTCCTCCATGTGCTTTAACGCAACCTTCAGGATTTCGGTTATATGCTCGTCATCGAGACGGTAGAAGACGTTCTTCCCGTCCTTGCGGTAGGTGACGATTTTTCTGTCCTTGAGGATGCGGAGCTGGTGGGATATTGCCGAAACTGAAAGCTTGGTTATCGCCGAGAGGTCGCAGGTGCAGAGCTCTCCCGCCTCCATGAGTGCGAGCAGGATTTTAAGCCTCGTCGGGTTGCCGAGGGCGTTGAAAAAGTCCGCCACTTCCAATACGGTCTCCTCCTCCGGAATTTTTGCCTGTGCCTCTAGTATTTTATCCAGATGTTCCTCATACACTTTACACACTTCCGTCATTTTTCATCACCTCTACATTTGAGCAGTTGTGCAAATGTTTTATAAACCTTACGATGGTACAGGCGGGGATCACATCACGAAGAAAAGCAGTGTAACCACCAATGCAGCAAGAAAATAGGGGAGCGAGTATCTGTGGAATTCCCTCATTCCGGTCCCGGAAATCCGGAGGGCAATAAAATTCGCCAGAGAACCGATTATTACCCCATTGCCCCCAAGGTTTACCCCGAGCGTCAGCGGAATCCACGGAGGCCTCGCAGGAAGGAGCATGACCGTGGCAGGAACATTGCTGGTCGCCTGACTCAAGCCCGCCCCCACCAGAAGAACCACCAGAGAGTTCCCCCGGATCAATGCGTGGCTCAGAGAAGCTACAAGGATCGAAATTTCCCCAAAGTCTATAAATATCAGGGCAAAAATGGCTATCAATGCAATATCAATGGACAGTATCGCTTCCCTCCCTATGAGGCTCAGGACGGCCAGGGTTAATGCGAGACCCACGAACGCATGACCCAGCTGGATGGAAGCCACATCCACCATGAGAAGCCCCACGGATGCTGCCAGCAGCAGCCTGTTGATTCTTATTCTGGGCACTGCAAAAACCCGAACATGCTTTCCGCTGTCCGTTAAACGCACAAATAAAAGCAGAATCCCCATCCAGACGATTATATAAGGGAGCATGCTAAGGACAAACGTATGGATCGAAATTTTATATGTCCTCCAGATGATTATGTTCTGGGGGTTGCCTATAGGGGTTAAAGCGGAGCCGGCATTGGCCGCTATGGCGGTGAGCGTTACAGCTCTGCCCATGCGGATGCCCGTAATTCTCGATATCATGACCACGAGGGGCACAAAAATAAACATCGCGGTGTCGTTCATTATGAACGCCGATGAAACAGCCGTGGTGAGAGTTAGCAGGGCAACAAGCCTCCACTCGGAACCTTTTGACAGATTAATCAGCCTCAGAGCAGCTCTGCTGAATATCCCCGAAAGCTCGATTCCTCTGGATACCACAAGGAGTGAGATTATCGCCGCGAGGCTCTCATAATCCACAAGCCTGAGGCTTCTTCCGGGTAGAGATGGGTCTACAAGCGAGAGAACCACATAGAGCAGCAGGAGGAGGCTAAGAAACCACTCCCTCCGGAGGTAAAGTTTTACCAGCTCAAAGAGCCCTCTGGGATTAAATGACGTATCCTCTGCCTCCTTACATGATGTATCTCCTTATCTCCTCTGTGAGACCGTAGTCCGGGATTATCTCCTCCCCGTTATAGGAAACCTTGACGTGCATTATTATGATGCCCTTCCATGCTACCGGGACAGCCCACGCATCCTCGGGTTCCCTGTATTCGGCAGCCTCTATAACGTGTGCCTCCTTTAACGCATTTTCCACGACATGCTGGACGTCCTGTGGATTAACCTCAACCCCCCATGCCCTTACGGGTCTCCCCTTTGGGGAAGGAGCCCCCGAATATGGGTCGTAGTGGATTCTGTCTATGGCAAAGTTCATGTACATGACGGGCACGTCAACGTGCAGCTCCCCTGCCGGCCCCCTTCTAATTAAAGGTGTCCCCGCGGCGAAGAGGGGCATCGCAGCTTTAACAGTTTCAACGGCTTTTACGACAAGACTAGGGTCAAAAGAAGACCTGCCTTCCCTCCAAACTCCCCTTACAGGGGGAGGACTCGGCGCCACCATTTCCAACACCTCAGAGCATGATGAACTGCATTCTATATAACGTTTTTGTGGTGGAAAGGCAACCTAAGGGTGTCCATGACCCTCAAAGAATCTCCAGATTATCTTATTCGCATCGATGTCCCGGCTCGTCTTTCCAATGATCCTTTCGGGGAGGTACTGATACCCTCTAGGCCATGTATGACCCCCTCCCTCGATGCCGTAAAGGACGACCTCAGCTTCATCGGTGCAGTTCGAGTACCTCTCAACCCAGACCCGCGTTCCGTCTTCGGGGTCTGCATCCGGAAGGTATTCCCGCCCGTGCATTATGGTACAACCGTTCCTGACCGCCCAGTACCCAACCGTCTTTTCGATGGAAACCACCCGTCCAAGCTTGACCGGCCCGAAGTGGAGCTCGCCGCCGTTCCAGGGAACTAATGGATCGTCCGTTCCGAGGATTATCATGA
>JALSON010000211.1 GCA_026986455.1 Thermococcaceae archaeon
CCTGAAGCGGGGGTCGTCGAATATTATCCTGAACGCCTTTAAATCCCTCTCAAAGCTGCTCCCAGGAAGGCCGGGCATCATGTGGTAGTTTATCTTCAAGCCGGCATCCTTCAAAAGCTGCGTCGCTTTAACGGTGTCTTCAACAGTATGCCCTCTTTTAACCCTCTCATAGATAAAGTTAAAGACCGTCTGAACACCGAGCTCAACCCTCGTGGTGCCGAGCCTGAGCATTCTGTCTATGTGCTTCTCAAACGCCCAGTCCGGCCTCGTCTCTATCGTCAGGCCGACCATTCTAACTCTGGCTCTCTCGTTTCTGCGCTGCTCATCCTCAAGGTAGTAGTAGGGCTTTTTGTGGGTTTTTTCCCACGCCTCTCTGAACGCCCTGTCCTCAAAAACGGACTCATCTTTGTGGACTATCAGCCTGACGAGCTTCTCCTCAAGGTTCTCTATATCCTTAAAGTGCGGAAAGTCGTTCATTGCTTTGAATGCCTCTTTTATGAACCACTCCTGATAGTCGAGGTCAACCGCCGGGAAAGTTCCCCCCTGGATTATCACCTCGACCTTATCCACGTCGTGTCCTATGTCGGTGAGCTGCTTAAGGCGGCGCATCATGATGACGTAGGGATGATAGGCGCTCTGGAGGGCCCTCAAAGCCGAAGGCTCCTTTCCCGTGTAGCTCTGGGGAGAGCCGACGCTCGGCCCGCCGGGACAGTAAATGCACCGCCCGTGGGGGCAGGGAAAGGGCTTGGTCATCATTGCCACAACGGCAACGCCGCTTATTGTTCTCGTCGGTTTTTTCTTCAGCAGCTCCCTGAATTCCCCTCTCTTCTCCCCGGGGATGGCCTTGAGGATATCCGAATTAGCGGGAATCCTTGAGAGATGATACTTCCGGGATACAGCCATCTTATACCTGTTAAGATCCTCCCGGCTCTTTATCTCGCCGTTCATAACCGCCCTCGCGAGCTCTTCAATGGCACTCTCATAGCTGCCCATCCCAACACCTCTCGGCTTAAATTGATGGAGGGTTTTAAAAGGGTTTGCCGCAAAGTTTATATTCACTTAGTGAATAATTCAGTTGGTGAATAAAATGCGTTTCATTGACCGAGAGCGCGAGATGAGGGTTCTTGAAAATTCCAGGGAGAGATCAAAGCGGAAGCTTTACAGCCTCGCTATCTACGGCCTCAGAAGGGTAGGAAAAACAAGACTTCTAAGGGAATTTTTGAATGAAAATGACCTGTACTTCTTCGTTAACAGGAGCAAAAGCTCGACCTCTCTCCTCAGGGAATACTCAGAAATCCTGAGGGGGAAAGGCATCATATCCCCGAGGGAAGAACTCAGGGGATGGGATGACTTCTTTGATGTCCTCTTTGAACGTTTTGGTGGTGCCATTGCCTTCGATGAGTTCCAGGACTTTAGATTTGTTGAGCCTTCCGTTTACCCAACACTCCAGAGGTTTATAGATGAGAACGAAGAAAGACCCATCCTTCTTATTTTCACTGGTTCGACCGTTGGAATGATCGAGAAACTCTTCAAGGACTCAAAAGAGCCTCTCTACGGAAGAATAAAGAGGGAACTGCACCTTGAACCCCTTAATATCAAGGGAAGCTACGAAATGGCTGAGGAGCTTGAGATAAGCCTTGAAGACTTTTTGATGCTCTACGCCATCTTTGGGGGTTTTCCCCGCTACTGGGTGGCGATTGAAGATGAGGGGCTCGAAGGCGAGAGTGCAGAAAGGATCTTGGAGGAGCTGGTCTTTTCCTATTCCGCTCCACTTGAAGAGGAGGTTCGGAGGATACTATCCCTCGAACTTGGCAAACGCTCTGGAGTTTATTACGACATCCTTGAGGCCATAGCCAATGGCTCGACATCACCGAGTAAAATAGCCGGTTACCTCAACAGGAAAGAGACCTCCATAACCCGCCAGCTCCAGGAGCTCATCGGTTACTTCAAGCTCGTTGATTACGACCGGAATATCCTCGGGAAGGACAGGATTCTCTACATAAGGCATCCATTCATTAACTTCTGGTTCAGGTTCATTCATCCCAGATTAAGCGAGTACGAGATGAACAGAGAAGGACTGTGGGAGGACGTGCAGGGCAAGCTACCAGACTACGCTGGAAAGAGGTTTGATTTCCTCTGCCGGGAAATCCTGAGGCTCAGCCGAGCTAATCTGCCATTCACTCCAGCAGTTATAGGAAGGGGATGGGGATACTACCGGGAGAAAGGGAAAAGGAAAGTTTTTGAGATTGATATAGTGGCCTTTGACAGGGAGAGAAAGACAGCCATATTTGGAGAGTGCAAATGGAGAAAGAAGCCTCTGAACGGAGAGAAACTCCTCGATGAGCTGAGGAGAAAGGTCGAACTTGCAAACTGGAATGGAAAAATCTACTACCTCCTGATCGGCAGGAAGTTTAAGAACGTACCAGAAAACGTTATAGTCGTTGACGAGGACAAAATTAAAAGCCTGCTGGAGGGGGAGTTATGAACCGCGATGAGCTCGTTTCATTCCTCGACGAATACCTCAACATCTCCGCCTTTCCGGATAAATCCAGCAACGGCCTCCAGGTTGAGGGAAAGGAGGAGGTGGGGAGGATAG
>JALSON010000212.1 GCA_026986455.1 Thermococcaceae archaeon
GTCAATGACCATGAGCTCGGGGAGATAATAAACTTCGGTCTCAACCACCTAGACATAGTCCGCGGTGTAAACTTCCAGCCGATTTCCCTCGTCGGCAGGGTTCCGAAGAGGGAGCGCCAGCGCTTTAGGATTACGATACCCGGCGCAATAGCCAGAATAGAAGAGCAGACAAACGGCGAGATAGCCGTGGAAGACTGGTATCCCATTCCAATTGCAGGCCACATAGCGAGGTTCTTTGAGGCCTTTGCGGGGAGCAAATACTACATGACCAGCCACTACTGCTGCGGTGCCGCAACCTATGTCTTCCTTGACAGGGAAAAGAAGAGGGTTGTCCCCATAAGCAGGTTCCTCGATGTGGAGGGCTTCGTTGAGTACCTTGAGAGCAAAACGGAGGAGGTTCAGAAGTGGAAACACCTAGGAAAGCTCCAGAAACTGAAGCTCGGTGCGGAGATTTTCCTGAAGTTCAGGAGCTTCTATGATGAGAAATACGCCCCGGAGGGGCTCGATGTCCTCGGATTGATTAAGAATGCATTCGTGCACGGAAATTACGACGCCCTCGGCCAGTTCCATGTCAATGCCCTCTTCCTCGGCATGATGCACTTCATGGATGAGTATAACTACGATGTGGAGAGGGTGGAGCGCTGCGTCATACACTACGCAATGCCAGACGGGAGGATAGTGCCCTTCTGCACATTCAACGTGATTCCCGAGCTTTACAGGGACAAGGTTCAGGCTCAGTTCAGCTACACATGGGAGGAATGGAAGGCCATGCACCCTGACTGGGAGTACAGGAGGGACAAGTACATCAGGACAAAGGAGTTCGTTGAGCGGATGAAGAGGAGCGAGGTCTACAGAAAGACCTACATAGACATAGAGAAATACTTCGGGTGATGGAGATGCTGAAGCTCCGCCTGAAGTTCAGGAAGATAAATCCTGTGGATGCCATGGTTAAACAGTATGAACTGCTGAACGAGGAAGGGATTTACAGGGCATTTATCAACGGCTACTCCAAGAGGGGCTCGGTTGTTTTCGATGAATCCAAGATATCCAGGGAGGAAATAATGAAGAGGCTTGAAGACCTTGAGCCTGAGATAGTGGGTGCGGAGAGGCTCACCCTCAATGAGCTCATTGAATCCAGCTACAGCTGGAAGGGAAAGGTTGAAGTATAAGCCGGACAAAAGAATAGAGGTTAGAGAAGCTCTATCCTCGCCTTTCCTTTCATGTCCTCTTTTTCCAGCTCAAATGATACTATTCCACTGAAAGAGCTCAGGTCGATTATGTTCCTCCCTGCTTTTATCTCGAATATCTCCTGATGTGCTTCTCCAAGGGGCAGAGAGAGGTCGTATTCATAAACGGTTAGCCTGTTGTCCTTTGAGGCATGGAGTACCATCCTCGGCCTGCGGTAGCCATCCAAGGGGATTCCGCCAAATACCCCAGCTCCGTACCTCCCCGCCATGCCCGGCAGGAAGAGGGGCAGGGAGAAGCTAACCGCAGGTGGTCTCTCCTGAATGATTTTCTCGTCCAGAACGACTATGTCTTTGTTCCCTGTATCGAAGGGTGTCGCCTCCTTTGCACCCGTGTTTGGGGTGCTGTTCGTTCCGAGAAGTATCTTCCCATCCATTTTCTCGATGCTGGTTATCCTCGCTCCAAAGGCACCGACTATTTTCACCATAGGGGGTGCAACATAAACAAGAACGCTCGGCCCGACGATAACGTTGGTGGTGGCCCACTCAATGTTCTCTCCAGTGTCCGACCTGTATGTTGCGTCGTGATGGGCATTGAATGCTGTCAGAATCCCTCCGCCAATATTTATCGCATTCACCCTGAATGGGGCATAGAAGGTGTAGAACTCGAAGAGCCTTGCAAAGGCAAACTCATCTCCCATGAAGGGATTGCCTATGAAGAGTCCCCCGCGCACGAAGGCAAATGCCCTGTTGTATGCCGATGCCATCGCCCCGAGCCCCGGTCTTATGTAGGGTTTGCCATCAACGCTCCTTCCCGGTTTAAAGCTCTCCCATCTGTTCGTTATCAGATCAAGGGCTTTAAACTCCCCAACTCCGGAGACAAAATTATTTCCCACACCGAAAAAAACCGTGTCGTGGACGAGGGTTCCCTTTGGAGATGGTTCATTCAGCAGGGGTTCGGCCTTCCCGGTTCTCCTGTCGAGGGAGTAAACACCGAGGTTTGCATGCCCGTCCTCCCTCGCCAGAAGCAGCCTGTCGCCGTAGGGGTCGTAGATTATATCGCTCACCTCTCCGGCCCAGTCGGTTTCATGGTGTATTGACTCCTTCCAGATGAGCTTCACCTCGTCATTCTCGGTGTCGTATTCATGGACATGGGAGTACTTGTTGACAAAGCTGATCCTCCTGTTCTTATACACTGCGGGCGCATGAACCCAGCCGCCGAAGTATAGGGAGCCATCAACGGCTTCAACGGCATTGTAGGTGTCCCCTCCGGAGGTGGGTCTCTCCCCAACCAGCTCGAACTCATACACCCTTTCGCTATCCCCGTCTTCCCTCACGAAGTGCGCCTGGGCTTCAAATGCCACGGTGAAGTAGAGAACACCGTTGTGATACCTCAGTCCGAAAATTCCGCC
>JALSON010000213.1 GCA_026986455.1 Thermococcaceae archaeon
GGGCCCTCCGCTTATGCCCTCGGCATTCGTCCTGCTCAAAAGCCAGCCCCTGTAGGGGAACAATTTTTCCAGATCCATGTCTCCCGTTAAAACAGCGGGCCTGCCGTCAACGAGCTCAACGACCCTGACGTTCCCGGGCTTCACACCTGCTTTTGTTAGAATCCTGAGAACCGCAAACCCCGCAGCCCCGGCACCAAACATGGCCACTGCAATCTCATCAATCTCCTTTCCAACAACCTTCAGGGCATTTAAAAGTCCCGCCAGAACAACGGCCGCTGTCCCCTGCTGGTCATCGTGAAAGACAGGGATGTCGAGTTCCTCCCTGAGTCTGTCGAGTATGTAGAAACACTTGGGTGATGCTATGTCCTCAAGGTTTATACCCCCAAAGGTCGGTGCTATCGCCCTGACAACCTCAATGAACCTGTCCGGGTTCTGCTCGCTGACCATTATAGGAAACGCATCAACACCGCCGAAGTGCTTGAAGAGCAGAGCTTTACCCTCCATAACAGGCAGGCCTGCCAGAGCACCGATGTTTCCAAGGCCCAGAACCCTGCTTCCATCGCTCACAACGGCCACGAGGTTGCCTTTGCTCGTGTACTCATATGCTTCATCAGGATTTCTGGCTATCTCCCTGCAGGGCTCCGCAACCCCGGGCGTATATGCCAGGCTGAGGTCGTGTCTTGTTTTTAGAGAAACCTTGGGGATTACTTCGATTTTGCCATTTCCCGGAAAGTTGTTTTTGTGGAAGGCCAGGGCCTCCTCCCTAAGCCCTCCCATCTTCGCCACCTGCTTTGAGTTTTTCCACCCCAATGCTCTCCGCTATACTGTTAAGCTCCTCCAGAACCTTCCTGTAAATTGGGATGCCAATCTTCAGTCTTGTTTGCATCGTGAGGAAGCCCTTTTCGCCATGAATCCATATCCTCTCAAAATCGGGATGCCTCCTTGAGCTTTTCAGCTCATCAATCATCCTGCTCATCTTCTCCCTGAACTCCTCGGGAGGGAGGAAATCCTCGATATTAATCGCCATGAAGAAGTGGCCAACCTCGCTGTGCTTTTCGCTCGTGTTTTTGACATGCCTGCTCCAGGTTCCACCGCCCAGAATTCCGGCCAGAATATCCACCATCAAGCTGAGCCCGTATCCCTTGTGTCCGCCGAAGAGCTCCCCGAAGCCTCCTAACGGAAGCAGTGCCCCGCCGCTGAAGACCTTTTCCACGTCGGTGGTTATATTGCCCGCGCTGTCAATAGCCCAGCCCTCCGGAATCGGCTTTCCCTTCCTGCGGTAAACCTCAAGCTTGCCTATTGGAACCACGCTGGTTGCCATATCGAGCAGAAACGGCCTGTCTCTGGCTGGAGCTGCTAGAGCAATTGGATTCGTCCCTAGGAATCTCTCCACCCCGCCTGTCGGGGCAACCAGCGGGCGAGAGTTGGTCATGCTTATTCCTATCATCCCCTCCTCAGCCGCCATTAAAGCATAATAACCCGCTATGCCATAGTGATTGCTGTTTCTCACTGCAACAACCCCGATGCCGCTCTCTCTGGCCTTTTTAATTGCCAGTTTCATTGCTCTGTATCCAACGACCTGACCCAGGCCTTCATCACCGTCTATCAGGGCATAGGACGGCCCTTCTCTTACGATTCTGATGTTGGGCTTCAGGTTTATGCCGCCGCAAG
>JALSON010000214.1 GCA_026986455.1 Thermococcaceae archaeon
TTGAACTTCTGACAACAATAGGAAAAATAACGAAAAATGTTTGAATCATGGACATTATTCCGGAATATAATTGTCACTTTTTCAGACTGCAATTGCGAGGAGCGCAACTATCAGCAGTATCGGAGCGAGATGGGCAAGGGCTATGAAGACCTTCCTCATTAAAGATCACCCCGTGAGACCCTTCTGGATGGATTTAAAAACTTTATCTCCGAGAAATCAGCGCAAAACCGATTGTCATTCGAGGATTAACGCTGAAATACGATGGATGATCAGCTTACAGGCGCCCTCAGGAAAAAGCCCCTGCATAACCACCGGGCACGGCATTATTCCAACGCTATCAGCCCCCTGCAGGATATGCCTCCAAAGACAGCAGGAACCTCACAGCGCCGGAGGCATTAGAAACCCTTAAAAACCCGGAACAAATTCATGTTAAAAAGGGTGAGGGGGCTGAGACATTATGAACAAAAAGGTGAAAAAATTTGAGGAAAAGATTCTCCATGCTATCAGAGGTTACACATTCGATGACGTGCTTTTAATCCCGCAGGCGACCGAGGTCGAGCCCAAGGATGTGGACGTTTCTACACGGATTACACCCGGAATAAAGCTTAACATCCCGATTTTGAGCGCGGCCATGGACACTGTTACGGAGTGGGAGATGGCGGTGGCGATGGCTCGCGAGGGCGGCCTCGGGGTAATCCACAGGAACATGGGCATCCGTGAGCAGGTTGAGATGGTGAAGCGCGTGAAGAGGGCGGAGCGCCTTATAGTGGAGGACGTCATAACCATAGGGCCCGAAGAGACCGTGGACTACGCGCTCTTCATAATGGAGTGCGAGGGCATAGATGGTCTGCCGGTCGTTGATGGGGACAGGGTTGTTGGGATACTCTCAAAGAAGGACATAGCGGCGAAGGAGGGCCAGAAGGTAAGCGAGATAATGACCAGAGAAGTAATCACCGTTGGCGAGGACATAAGCGTTGAAGAGGCCATGCACATAATGGTTGAGAATAAGATTGACAGGCTGCCCGTGGTGGATGGGGAGGGGAGGCTTCTGGGCCTCATAACCATGAGCGACCTCATGATGCGCCGCAAATATAAAAACGCCGTCAGGGATGAAAACGGCGATTTAATAGTCGCCGTTGCGGTCGGCCCCTTCGACCTTGAGAGGGCAAAGGCCCTCGACAGTGCAGGCGCCGACGTCATAGTCATTGACACGGCACACGCACACAACCTCAAGGCCATAAGGGCAATGAAGGAGATAAGGAAGGCCGTGGATGCCGACCTCATCGTTGGAAACATCGCAAACCCGAAGGCCGTCGATGATTTAACCTTTGCAGATGCCGTTAAAGTGGGCATTGGACCGGGAAGCATATGCACGACGAGGGTTGTTGCGGGCGTAGGTGTTCCCCAGATAACGACAATATCAACGGTCGCCGATAGGGCGGGGGAATACGGGATAAGGGTCATAGCCGACGGCGGAATACGCTACTCCGGCGACATAGTTAAGGCAATAGCCGTTGGAGCGGACGCGGTAATGCTCGGTGGGCTCCTTGCGGGAACCAAGGAAGCGCCGGGCAAGGAAGTGGTGATAAACGGGAGGCGCTATAAACAGTACCGCGGCATGGGCTCCCTCGGGGCGATGATGAAGGGCGGCGCCGAAAGATACTACCAGAAGGGCCACATGAAGACGCGCAAATTTGTCCCCGAAGGTGTTGAAGGTGTTGTCCCCTACAAGGGAAGCCTTGGGGAGGTGCTCTACCAGCTCATCGGCGGCCTCAGGGCGGGAATGGGATATGTTGGCGCCAGAAACATAGAGGAGCTCAAGGAGAGGGGAGAGTTCGTTATAATAACGCACGCTGGCTATCAGGAGAGCCACCCCCACGACATATTCATCACGAACGAGGCGCCGAACTATCCGGTTGGAAAATAGTTTCCCTCCCATTTCACCATATTGAGAAGAGTTATAAGCCCCGGCCCGGAGTTTTCTCAGGCGATGACAATGACGGAAGTCGGTGTGATAGGTGGGGGGATAGCAGGATTAACAGCAGCGATAGCCCTTGCAAGGAGGGGCTTTGAGGTTACCCTCATTCACGCGGGAATAAAAAAGACAAACTCCTATCTGGCTCAGGCCGGCATTGCACTGCCGGTCATTGAGGGGGACTCACTGAAGGCTCATGTTCTCGACACAATCAGGGCCGGGAGATATCTGAACGATGAGGAAGCGGTCTGGAATGTGATAGCCAAGTCCTCAGAGGCGTATTCATTTCTTCTGAGCCTCGGCCTTGAGTTTGAGGGAAATGAGGTGGAAGGGGGGCACAGCTTTCCGAGGGTATTCACGATAAGGAACGAGACCGGGAAGCACATGACGAAAATCCTCTACGTGAGGGCAAGGGAGCTCGGCGTGAATTTCATTCATGGGACTGCTGAAGCACTGGCGGTCAGAGATAGAAGAGCATACGGCGTTTTTCTTGATGGAGAGCTTATGAAGTTTGACGCCACGGTTCTGGCCAGCGGGGGCTACACGGCGCTCTTCAAATACACGGCAGGCTCTGAGCTCAACCTCGGAACCCTCAT
>JALSON010000215.1 GCA_026986455.1 Thermococcaceae archaeon
CTTGGTGGGCCTGTTAAACTCTTCCCTGCTCGATTGGAGGCTGAAGCAGATAAGCAAAGAACGCAAAGGAGGCTACTACTCCTATGAGGGCAAATTTATACGGGAACTCCCCATCAAACTCCCATCCACCGATGAAGAGAAAGCCTTAGCTGAAGAGATAGAGGACACCGTGGAAGAAATCATAGACCTCATCAAAAAGCACCACCTCGTTAAGTCTCTCTGGGAGGAGTGGAGCGGAAAGCTCGGGAACAAAAAGCTCCCACTCAAAAAGCTCATTGAGACATGGGAGAAAGGAGTAGGAAGAATTCCCCGGGAAAGGCTCTTCTTCACCGACGTCAGGGTAACCTCCGACGAAAGAACCGAATACGATGGATTTGAGCTTGAGCTGGAAAACGGAACCCTGAAGCTCCTCGGAAGAGAAAGGGACATGCTCACGCCGGTTCTTGAACTCGATGGGAAGGAGGAGCTCCTTGAACACGTCTATTTCTCCATACTATCACTTCTGGAGTCGAGGAGGAAGACCAAGACTCTCGGAGACATTTTAAGTAAGACTCTCGTTCCAACTATCGACGGAAGTCCCACCGAAACGGAGAGGATAACGGCCATCGTGAAGGAGAAGGCCGAGACCAAGCACCTGACCTCATCAATTAAAATAGTCAAGGAAAACGAAGCCTACTTAGATGCTTTAGTCTTCAAGCTCTATGGATTAACAAGAGATGAGGTGAGGCTGGTATTAAGAACACTGAACACATCAGAGAACTACATCAGTTTGGTGCTGAGATATTTCAAATGAAAGTTAAGCACAATCTTTAAATAAATTTTATCGATTAAATTTTTCTGTTATTGTAAGAGGTGAGGACATGAAGATGGATGCAACAACCCCTAAATTTTATGTTCTTTTATCTCTGCCCGCGGTCATGCTGTTTCTGGCAGTGCTTCTTGACAGGCCGGGAAATATAGTTAGGGGACTTGAGGCAATAGTCCTCCACTCCGACGTCCTCCTTGTGGACTACATCGCCGTAGGGGGAATCGGGGCGGCCCTTGTTAACTCCGCCATTCTTACCCTAGCAAACATCTACATCCTGTGGAGGCTGAGAATCGAGCCAACGGGCCCAATAATAGCGGCGGTCCTGACGATAGCGGGATTTGCCTTCATGGGCAAGAACATCGTCAACATCTGGCCCATCTATCTGGGGGGATACATCTACACGAGGTACAAGGGAACCCCCTTCAAGAGCGTCATCCTCATCATGATGTTTGCTACGACCCTCTCACCACTCGTGACTGAGCTTTTCCTTAATAAATCCCTCGGATTCGCTGCCCCCTTTGTGGCACTCCTGGGCGGTGCCCTCGTGGGATTCATAATGATCCCCCTGTCGGCCCACATGCTTAGGGTTCACGATGGATACAACCTCTACAACATAGGCTTTACCGGAGGTCTTCTGGGCGGCGTTCTGATGGCCATAAAACGCGGTTTTGGGATAGAAACCCGGGGACAGCTGATACTGAGCTCCCAGTATGACGTCCCGCTAAAACTGATGATGCTTCTGTTTTCCCTGCTCTTCCTCATTCTGGGATTCCACATGAACAGAAAGAGCTTCAGGGGATACAGGAGGGTACTCGCCCTTAACGGGCGTATAGTCACGGATTTCGTCCAGCTTGAGGGATTCGGCATTTCGCTGGTGAACATGGGCGTTATGGGCCTCCTTGGACTTGGAACCGTGGCCCTCGCTGGAAGCCCGGTTAACGGGCCCGTTGTGGCGGGAATTCTAACGGTAATGGGCTTTGCCGCCTTTGGAAAGCACCCCCTCAACTCCCTGCCGGTGATTGCCGGTGTTTTCCTCGGGGAACTGCTGATTTTCAGGAACGTGAACCCCACGATACTCGCCATAACCGCACTCTTCGGGACAACTCTGGCCCCAGTGGCGGGTTCATTCGGGCCTTTGGTGGGAGTTGTTGCGGGGTTGCTGCACATGTTTGTCGTCCTCAACGTGGGATACCTCCACGGCGGGATAAACCTCTACAACAACGGATTTTCCGGGGGTATCGTTGCCGCAATCCTCGTGCCAATCCTCCGGGCCTTTGAGAGGGAGGTGAGGTAAATGGATGAAGAGCCCAAGAAAGTGGCAAAAATTGTGGACGAGCTCGTGACGTTCTGTCTGTATCACGGGGCCAGGAGAATGAGCATCCACATCACCGACGAGGGGGAGGGTTTTATGATACACCTTCACGTTGAGGGGATAGACAGGGATGACCCCCTTGCCAGGGAACTCCTCAAACTCCTATCGCTGCCGAAGCACGCCGAAATCAGTGAGTACTACTGGACGCTTATGGGGGAAGTCGAGGAGGACAGCGAACTGTCGCTCGTTGGAATGATGACGGACAGGGCGGAGATAGAGTTTGAGGGCAATTCACTGCGTCTGCTGCTCTACCGGAAGAAGGATACAAAATAAATGCCCTCCGCGCCTTATATCATTTTCCCAAAACGCTTAAATACCTCCTCGTATCCGCTCAATTAAGGGAAATCCAATGAAAAAGTTTCCGGCTTATCTGGCTTCTTGGGAAGATATT
>JALSON010000216.1 GCA_026986455.1 Thermococcaceae archaeon
GAGGCAGTCAAACTCGCTGGAGAGGCCCTGAAACTGGCCGGGGGCAATGAAAGTATAAGAGCGAAAGCGGAGCGGGTAATGGTCAAGGGAGAGGATGAGCTGGATGCCATTTTAGCTAAAGGCGACGAACTCCTCGCGGGCAAGAAGTACGGTGAGGCCATGAAAACCTACGAGAGCGCGAAACCCCTCGCCGAGGCCTTGGGAAAAAGGGACATTATCGAGTCCAAGATACAAACTGCAAGAAATCTCCTCGAAAAGGGCAGGAAAGCCGAACAGTTTGAAAAACTCCTATCCGAGTTGAAGTCTGCCATGGCGAGGAAGGACTACTCCGCTGTTGGCAATCTCTTGGCTGAGGCTCAACCCATAGCGAAAGAACTCGGTGGGGAGAGTGCCATCGAGGGCGTTATCAACGACCTCAGGATGAGGTTCGATAACGCCGTTGAGAGAGCCAGAGACGCGGAGCTTTCGGGAGACTACACTTCGGCTCTTGCACTCTACACCGAAGCGCTCTCCCTCGCCGGAATACTCGGCCACGATACCTCCGAAATAGAGGAGTCTATAAGGGTCATCGAGTCCCGTCGTAAAGAAGAGCTCCTCAGGAAGAGCGTTAGGGTAGAAATACCAGCTGAGATGCCCCACAAGGCCGAGACGGAGGTTTCAATAATAGTCACGAACAGGTTCTCGCAGGAGCTTAGACTTACCCTTGACCTGTCGGATAACACCAAGTACTTTGAGGTGAGCGAGCCAAAAATCGAATTCCCACCGATTGAACCAGGAGCCACCATCGGGGAGGACGTGACGGTGAAGCCAAGGTTCCTCGGCGACTTTAAGTTCCTGGTCAAAATTGACTCAAGCCATGGTTCCCTAAGCCTCAGCTATCCGGTGAAGGTCGTTAAGACGGCGAGGGCCACTCCTACTGGAATCCCAACGCCGTTGACCAGGACCCCGATCCTCAACCCGGTCGAGGCTCTGCAGGAGCTTTACGAGGGCTTCCAGTACATCGGTGAGGGCGGCTTCGCGAGGGTTTACAAAGCTAAGAGGAAGGATGGTAAAATCGTCGCCCTCAAGATCCCGAAGACCCTCGATCCGGCCATCGGGAAGGCCTTCGTGAGGGAAATAACCAACTGGCTGCACTTAAAGCACCCGAACATCGTAGAACTCTACGACGTTAACGTCCTCCCGGTTCCATACCTGGAGATGGAGTACTGCGAGGGCTCTCTTGCAAAACTTCAGAAGCCCCTGCCGGTGGAGGAGGCCTCGCTCATAGTCTTCAACATCGCGGAAGCACTCAAATACGCCCACGGCAAGAAGATCGTTCACAGGGATTTGAAGCCGAGCAACGTTCTCCTCAAGAACGGTTTACCAAAGATTAGCGACTGGGGGCTGAGCAAGGTTCTGGAGGAAAGCATGAGCGCGACGACCACGGCAAGCTTCACGCCCTTCTACGCCGCCCCAGAGCAGATTGACAGAAAGTTCGGCCACACGGACGAGAGGACGGATATATGGCAGCTGGGAGTTATCTTCTACGAGCTGGTAACCGGCAAACTGCCCTTCGAGGGCTCGCTCAGCCAGGTGATGATGGGAATCCTTAGGGATGAACCGGTTCCGCCGAGCCATCTCAACCCAGAGGCGAGGAAGGTAGAGCCGATAATCATGAAGATGCTTGCAAAGAGGAAGGAAGAGCGCTATCAATCCATCGAGGAGCTCCAGCGCGACCTGGCGAGAGTGCTCAACATGACCTACTCCGAAAGCCTGAAGGAGAGCAAGACCCTTGGAGACATCAGGAGGACCACCTACTACCTCACGGAGCTCCTCCTCATCAACCTGAAGACGAACAACGCCGGTGAAGCCTACAAGTACGCGAGCGATCTGGCCTTTTACGTTAGGGGCGAACTTAAGGAAGAAGTCCAAAAGCTCGCCGAGCAGGTGAAGTTCAGGCTTGAGGAAGGCCTTGATATTCCACCCGAGCTGGTGGAGAAGGCCGAGATAATAGTGCACAGGATAAGGGTGGGGCTTTAACCTGCTTTTACATTTTAGTTGCCCATTTTATCCGTTTTGAATTTCGCGGCAAAGTTTATCAATTCTAAATGCAATTGGAGATTAGTGATGGTATAGATGTCATCCACCAAAGTAGTCCAGACCGAATTGGATATTGAAACCTATAACATACTCAAGGCCATCGCCGTGAGCACTGGTGTTCCCCTGAAGGAAGTCCTCAGGGACGCGTTAAAAGAGTACGCGGAGGAGAGAAAAAGAGACATCCTCAAAAGGATTCACGACGACCCCATGTGGAAGGGGATTGGGCTTCTCAAAGTTCCCGCTGACGACTGGAGCGAAAGGGACGAGTGGGATGTGGTAGAATGGGAAAGCGAGTGAAAAGGGGAAAGTCAGTAAGGCCCGAGCTAATTTACATGGACACCGGGGCGCTCATAGCATTCTTCAACCCGAGGGACAAAAACCATGAAAAAGCCGTGAAATTCTTCGAGCTGATGGCCTCGGAAGGAGCGAAGTTCCTCATAGGACGCCCGGTTCTCATGGAGTTCCTGAACGGA
>JALSON010000217.1 GCA_026986455.1 Thermococcaceae archaeon
GAACACCCTGATTGGCTGTCCCGACATAAAACTCAACCTTAAACAGATCCTCAAGCCATTCGAGCTCCTCATCAGTGGCTTCTGGATGTACCAGGCCGCCCCTGTTTGTAACAACGCCCGTGCTTCTAACGGCGTGGTGTTCACCGATTATTCCCCTCTCCACCTCAACGCCGAGTACGTCCTCAAGCCGCTTTGCCTCATCCCTCGTGAATTTGGCGCTTATCAGTGCAGCTCTGTCATTTACCAGTATGAGATTTCCAAAAGCCGTTAGTTTGCTGAGAAATGGCTCAACGACCATGTCAACATTAAGCTCCCTGAGCTGGGATTTTATATGCTCAAGCTCACCGTCCCAGATGTAGTAGGGGACAATTAGAGCATTCGAGTTGCCTGCTGCGAATATCCCTATAATCCTTGATTTCATTATGCTCGTCTCGATAAGGGGGACATTCAAAACCTCGCGGAGCACATCGAGCTTCTTCTCCGCCAGCCCCTCCCTGATAAAGGCTACCCTATCCGTGGCTATTCCGTAAACACCAAGATACGGGGAGTTTTCAAAATCGAGTCTTTCTATGTGCATCTCGTCACCTCTAAAGGAAATAAAAGGGTTACTCTTCCTGCTTCTCTTCAGCAGGTTCCTCTGATTCTTCGGGCTTCTCTGTCTCGATTTCTTCTATCCTCTCGACCTTCTCTTCCTTCCTGGTCTTTTTCTTTTCCCTGGGCTTCTTTGGCATCTCTTCAGGCGGGAGATTCACGTAGGCGATTCTCGCTCCTTCCTCCTCTTCAACCCTGACGTGCACCCTTATCCTGCTCGGCGGCTTTTCGATGCCCCTCTTCCATATCTTTTCGTTGACCTCCGGCCCTATGATGACCCTCTCTGCCTTTGCCTGCTTTGCAACGAACTCCTTGAGGAATTTGGCTGCTCTTGGAGCCCTCTTCCACCTTGGAACCTTCTTCTTAATCTTCCTGAGGGGAACAGTAATCATTACCTCTTCACCTGTCTTGATTCCCGGCTTGCTCTTCTGCCTCGGCATTTTTTTCACCTCACTCCTAATTCTTTACTCTTTAAGCTTTGTTCTCCTCCAGAGTCTCCTCTTCGGGTGAGTCATTACCTTTCTGTTGGTTTTAACAATAACCCACACAGGAATCCTCCTGTTCTGCTTTGCAGCTTTTGCCAGACGAAGCTTCTTTGCCAGCGGCTTGTTTCTCGCCATTCCAATCCCTCCTCCGGTTATCGTGATGTCTAACGATGCTTACATTTTCCTTTTTTAAGCTTTTTCCCGTGGGTTTTGAGGTTTTCCGCAATGTAAAGAAAGGGAAGAAAAACCGACCTCAGAATACCAGCGGTGCCCTGTACTCGCCCCAGACCTCGCGGAGGACGTCGGTGACCTCGCCGAGGGTGGCCAGATGGCGGTGGGCCTCGATTATGTAGGGCATGAGGTTCTCGTCCTCGGTTTCGGCAGCATTTCTGAGCTTATCGAGAACCTCCTCAACCTTCCTGTTGTCCCTCTCGTCCTTGAGCCTTCTAATCCTCTCGATCTGCTTCTCCCTGATGCTCGGGTCGACCTTGAGTATCTCGACGTCAAGAGGTTCATCAACTATGAACTCGTTCACTCCAACGATGATGCGCTTCTTCTCCTCTATCTCCTTCTGAACCTTGTATGCGCTCTCTGCTATCTCCTTCTGGATGTAGCCCTTCTCAATGGCCCTCATCATGCCGCCCATCTTCTGGATCTTCTCGATGTACTTCAAGGCCTCTTCATAGATGTGGTCGGTGAGCCACTCGATGTAGTATGAACCTCCAAGCGGGTCTATCGTGTCAACGACGCCGCTCTCGTAGGCAATTATCTGCTGGGTCCTGAGGGCAATTCTGACGCTCTTCTCGGTCGGGAGGGAGAGGGCCTCATCGTAGGAGTTGGTGTGCAGGCTCTGGGTTCCACCGAGGACGGCTGCGAGGGCCTGTATAGCGACCCTAACTATGTTGTTCTCCGGCTGCTGGGCGGTGAGCGTTGAACCAGCCGTCTGGGTGTGGAAGCGCAGGAGCAGCGACCTTGATTTCTTCGCGTTGAACCACTCCTTCATGATGTATGCCCAGAGCCTTCTCGCTGCTCTGAACTTGGCTATCTCCTCAAGGAAGTTGTTGTGGGCGTTGAAGAAGAAGCTCAGCCTTCCGGCGAACCTGTCAACGTCCATGCCCCTGTCTATCACAGCCTTTACGTACTCTATGCCATCTGCCAATGTAAAAGCGACCTCTTGGACGGCGTTTGCTCCTGCCTCGCGGATGTGGTAGCCGCTTATGCTTATCGGGTTCCACTTCGGCACGTTCTCGGCACAGTACATGATGATATCCGTGGTGAGCCTCATGCTCGGCACGGGCGGGAAGATGTAGGTACCGCGTGCTATGTACTCCTTGAGGATGTCGTTCTGAACCGTTCCACGGAGCTGGCTCGGAGCAACACCCTGCTCCTCGGCGACGAGGATGTACATGGCGAGGAGGTTAGCGGCGGTCGAGTTGATGGTCATCGAGGTTGAGACCTTGTCGAGCGGGA
>JALSON010000218.1 GCA_026986455.1 Thermococcaceae archaeon
GAGGGCTTCCCGCTTGTCCTTTTCAAAGCTATCCATGTCTATCTCAAACTTTATTATCAAAGCCTTTTTGAAGTGCCTCACCCAATCCTTCGCTTCCCTCCAGTGGGGAGCGTGCGGTGGACAGCTCGGCCTCCTGCCGTACATTGGACATGCCATACACTTCCAGACAGGCCTGGGCGAGACGACTATCTCCTCAGCAGGAATCTCCTTCTCCCACAGCACCTTCATAGAGCATCAAGAAAAAATTGTGAGTGAGCTTAAAAATCAATCCATCAGCCTGCCGCCGTTGACGTCTATCACTTCACCTGTTATGTGGTCGTTTTCAAGGAGGAATATCACGGCGTGGGCTATCTCCTCCGGTTTGGCTATCTCCCCGGTCAGCGAGAGCGAGCGGAGCCTCTCCTTTATCTCGGGACTTATCAGCTCTGTATCAACTGGTCCCGGGGCCACTGCGTTGACGAGGATATCCGGGGCGAGATGCCTTGCGAGGTTGAAGGTGAGGGCTATTAGTCCGCCTTTCGATGCCGCATAGTGCGGCCCCACGGTTCCGCCGTCCTTGCCTGCTATCGAGGCTATGTTGACTATCTTTCCCTTCTTCATGTATCTGAGGACTTCCTGAGTGACGATGAAGGCTCCCTTGAGGTTGACGCTTAGAACCGCGTCCCAGTCCTCATCGGTAACGTCCATCGGCTTCAGGGCATTTCCAAGGATTCCGGCGTTGTTCACGAGGATGTCTATCCTTCCGAAGTGTTCAATGACCTCTTCGACCATCCTTCTGACCTCTTCGCGGTTGCTTACGTTAGCCTTTACTGCAATCGCATCGACCCCGTAGGAGCGGCACCGCTCAGCGGTCTCTTCCGCCTTTTCCCTGCTGTGGGCGTAGTTTACGGCGACGTTCACTCCCTTCTCCGCGAGGGCTAGTGCTATTGCCCTCCCTATTCCCCTTCCTCCTCCGGTAACGAGGGCAACCTTTCCTGCAAGATCCATGTGCATCACCATGTACGGATATATCTTCTAAAATTAAAAGGATTGGGGCGAAATATTTTTACGTTTGAAATCCAAAGCTACACCCATGAAAGGGGTGAGCTTCCTCTTAGCTATAATCGTTCTGGCATCCGGATGCATATCCCATTCCGGAGGGGATGAGAGGATGAAGCTGGAGGTTGGATCCGTCTTTCACGACGGGAGTTACATACCGAAGAAATTCACATGCGATGGGGAGGACATAAACCCTCCGCTCTATCTGGCCCACATACCCGGCGATGCAAAGAGCATAGCCATAATCGTAGATGACCCTGACGCACCTATCGGGACATTCACCCACTGGATAGCATGGAATATTCCTCCGATTGAGGAAATTCCAGAGGGCATCCCAAAGAGGGGCACCGTCGATGAGCCCATCAAAATGATTCAGGGCAGAAACGACTTTGGAAGGATAGGCTACGGCGGGCCGTGCCCGCCGAGGGGCCACGGTGTGCACCATTACCACTTCAGGGTTTATGCTCTGGATACAACCCTCAGCCTCCCCCCTGGGGCGAGCAGAAAAGATCTGGAGAGGGCCATGAAAGGCCACGTCATCGAGTGGGGCGAGCTGGTGGGCCTCTACGAGAGAAAATGAATCAGGAATACCTGAGCTTTACATAAAGGTTGACCCCGCTCTGGAAGGCCGCCAGGAAGTTCAGCGTGAAGAATATCCAGTCCCCTATCATGTAGGAATACACCGTCAGCAAGGACGAGGCTGCCACGTAGACAATTATGAACTTCAGATTCATAGGGCAGTGCCTTTTCCTTATCGTTTCCCATGTCTGGGGCACCCATGAGCTCACCAGCAGGAGCATGCCGAGAAGCCCTATCGCCGCTGCACCATCCATGCAATGCACCTCCTTTTTATTTACCCCGCTGAGCTTGGAGGATGCATAAAAAAGCTTTGTGGATGCATTTATGTTAAATTCAGGATGTTACAAGGACAGAGTAGGCAGGAAAATGCAAAATCAGAGCGTGTTCACAAGTCTCGAAGTTGCCCATGTTTTTACATCCTCATCCATTATACCGTTTATTATCTTCATGGCCTCGGGAACCCTGCCCCTACGGGCCAGCTCCAGCGCCACCTCCGCCTCTATCTTGGAGCGGTTTGAGACGTCCTTTATGAACCTGGCTATAGCGAGGGCATCCTCGATCTTCCCGAGGTTGAGGAATTCAAAAGCGAGGCTCATCAAAGTTTTTGTAGTTTCCTCCGCATTGTTTATATCATACGCCGCTTTAATGGCCTTATTTATTGCCTCCTTATACTCCATGCCCTTTTTTGCCATTTCAACGGCAATTCTAGAGAATGCCTTCGCCCTTATACTCCTGTCCGATATCTCCCGTGCCATTGTGTATGCATTCTCAAAATCCCCGCTGCTCACCAGCTTGTTGACGGCCTCATAGAGGGCCCGTGATTGGTACCATTCCTGCATGACAACCCCCACACTAATTTGCATTACAGAGATTTAAGCTTTCCTGAAGGCATGTCGTTGGTTAGCATCTGTGGAATCCCCACCCTCTTCCGGGGCATTATTGCACCTATCCCGTGAAGTGAAGGATAAGTTTATATTGGAACACCCTCAATGGGTAAGTAGGTGAGAAGATGAAGAAGATTGGAGTGCTACTGGCTCTGCTTTTTGCCCTGTCGTTTGTATCGTATGCTGTTGCAGAGACTCAGATTGATACGAGTAAAATCCATTTTTACATGTATGGTGCGAGTTCCTGCCCGCACTGTCGAAAGATGAAGGCTGAAATTCCCGAGGTTTTCGGGAAGGACAGTTTAACCTATTACGAGCTGGTGGGCAATGAGGAGAATTCAAAGCTCTTTAACGAACTCTACCAGCTTACCGGAATAAGCGGGGTTCCCGCAATAGGCATAGCATACAAAGGCAAGCTCTACGCAGTCATCGAAGGAGAATTCAACGTCTCCGCAACTCCCCTGATAATCCAGGACGCTCAAAAAAACGGCGGACTAATCCTCGTAGTCGGCGGAAAAGCATACCTCATCAAAAACCAAACCCACATCCAAAAACTACAAACACTATTCATAGAACACAAATCGGTCTTTGAGAGCCCCGGCACAAATACAAATTCAAACTCCTCCGCCCCGCAGTCTTCAACAGCAACAGGCAGCACCACATCATCAGGCAGAAAAACCTGCGGGCCTGCGCTGATACTCCTGCTGGCTCCGCTCCCGCTCCTGCTGAGAAAAAGACGCTGAACCTTTTGTTCTTAACTTTTTGTGGCAGAAATGCTGAAAAGCATGATTCCCAATTTCCGGTGGGGCAGAACCATGAAAAAGGATATCGAGGCACTTCTCCTCATACTGCTTGTATCATTCGGGGTGAGCTCGGTTGCTCTTTATTCTCTCGGTCTTTCATGGTTCATCCCCCAGTTCCTGGCCCTGGCACTCTCGGATTCAATAAACCCGTGTACCTTCGTTATCTACACCATGCTCCTGATAGCGCTCTCGGTCAAGGAGGTATCAAAGAGGCAGATATACATCGTCGGAATGAGCTTCGTCGCCGCCATATACATGTCATATTACCTCCTCGGACTCGGCCTTGTTGTATTTGCCACGACAATTCCCACATGGGTCGCCGGGATTCTGGCCATAGCCTTCGGGCTATACACAATGATAACTGGATATCTGGAGAGGTCGAGGATTGGAGATAAAAAAGAAACAAGGCGGAGAATATTCAGCAGGGATGCGACCCTGATAGGGGCATTCACCCTGGGTGTGATAGTCTCATTCACCCTCCTGCCCTGTTCCGCTGGGAGCTATCTCGTATATGCCATACTCATATCCAAGGCAGGGAGAACCCTCATATTCCTGCTGCTCGCACTCTACAATCTGCTGTTTGTCCTGCCGCTTGTGGTCATCCTCTTTGTTATGGGAGGCATAAGCGAAAGCAAGACGGTATCTCAAAAGCTTGTCCAGAGAAGCAGGGAGCTGTCTATTGCCGCCGGGATCATCCTCGTCGCAATTGGAATCTGGGTGCTGCTGGAGTACTAATCTCCCGCTGGACATTCCGATTCATCAGTGCCGGGTGGTGTGCAAAAACCCTTAAATAGAAACCCGTTAGAAATTTCAGACGGTGGTGATATGGAAGACATTGGAAAAGCCCTGCAGCACTTCCATGAGCTGAAACTGAAGCAGATCATGCCGGCAGCCTCTTCAATCCCCGTGGTTGAAGCAGATTCCCCCGTAATCAACGTCCTCAAAATACTGCGCACGAGGCACCATGTTTGGGTGGTTGAGGATAGGAAAAGCATGAAGCTCTGCGGGGTGATCCGCTATCTGGACACCATGGATATCCTCCTCCCCCCTGAATCCCACAAATTCCGGCTGGGGATGACGAGTGCCGTTATGAAGTCCCTTCTGGGAGGAGCTCAAAAAGCCGGCGAAATAATGGAGAGGAATGTCCTGACGGTTGAGGAAGACGCAACCGTTCTCGATGCATTGATTAAGATGAAGCGCTACAAGACCCAGGTTCTGGCCATTGTTAAGGGTGATACACTTGTAGGTGAGATAAGCCTCAGGATTCTCATAGATGAGCTTCTCAGACTGCTCAGGGTGGGTGGTACATCATGGAGCCAGCATGGATCCTCTTCACAATCGGGATTGCACTGATACTTGCGAAAATCGGGGACGGCATTATAGAGAGGTTTGAGCTTCCGGGTGTCCTTGGGGAGCTCCTGATGGGTATGATACTCGGGAACCTCGTCTATTTTGGACTGGTGAGCTCCCAGTACCTTACCATAACAGTGAACACGAGCGAGGTCATGGACTTCCTTGCCAAGCTCGGCATAATCTTCCTGCTCTTTCTCGGTGCCCTCGACACGGATATAAGCATGCTGAAGAAAACGGGGGTGACCGCGACAGTCTCAACCGTTCTCGGTGTTTTTGTTCCCCTTATCCTCGGCTGGTTTGCACTTATGGAAATGGGATATCCGAGCAGGGAGGCATTTGCCGGAGGCGTTCTGCTCACAGCCACAAGCATCGGACTGACGGTCAGGGTGATGATGGACCTCGGGGTTCTGAGGAGTGAGGTCGGGGCGGCCTCTCTGAGTGCGAGCGTCATGGATGATTTCCTCGGTATAGCCCTCGTCATATTTGCCGTGGGAAGCGGCAGCCTGACCGGGCTCGGGGTTAAAATAGCGGTGTTCTTCATTATAACAGGGATTATAGGATGGTTTGCCGTCGATTATTACGTTAAATTCGCTGAGAGGCTTCGTGTTGAAAAGGGCATCCTCGGCCTCGTTCTCGGCCTCATGTTCCTCTTTGCCGCACTCGCCGAGAGCTGGTTTGCGGCGGCAATTGAAGGGTCTTTCATGGCGGGCCTCATCCTGGCAAAGCTGCCTGAAGGCAAAAAGCTAATGGAAGACGTGAGGGCGATAGGCTATGGATTTCTGATCCCGATTTTCTTCGTTCACACGGGAGCCATGCTCAACCTCAAGGTTTTTGAGAGCTACTCCGCCCTGACTCTCGCGGCCGTCCTCACTGTAATTGCAGTGGTGGGCAAGGTTATCGGCAGGGGCTTTGGTGCATGGATAACGGCATGGGGCAGGGGGAGGGCTTTCCTCTTTGCTCCCAAGAACTTCCACATGTCCCTTCAGATGGGTATCGGCTCAATCCCGAGGACAGAGGTTGCCCTCGTCGACCTGATGGTTGCGATTCACGGCAGGGCGATACCTCCGGCGGATGCTCCAAAGTTCATCGCAGCGACGCTTATATTCATCACGGTCTCAGTGCTCATAACCCCGCCCCTGCTCAAATGGGCGTTCAGGGAGGATATTGAGAAAACCGTGGAGAGCAAAGCCAGCACCAAGGTTGAGCGCATAAAGGAAACGAAGCAGAGGATAAAAGAGCTCAAACGGTGAGCTTTTTGATTTTTTAATTCCCCTTTAGCACTCTAACAGCACATACAGAGAATAAAGGAACTCACAAAGCGAGCTTCTCCCTTACCTTCCTTTCGAACTCCGCGAAGTTCGGAACCCCAATGAACTCAACCCTGTTGTTGATTAATATCGTTGGCGTTCCGAGGATGTTGTGCTCCATGGCCTTCCTCTGACCCTCGGGGGTTGCCACGCTGAGCTCCTTAGCAACGATCCCCTCATATTTCCTCTCAAGCTCCTTTGCCATGGCCACGGCTATCGGGCAGTACGGGCATCCGGGTGATGTTATGACCTCGATGACGACCTTCCTTTTCGGTTTGGTCTCTATAATTCCAGCCCTCTTCATGAGTTCCAGCATCTTTCTGCGCCTTATCATCTCAAGCTCATCCATCTGCCCACCCCTTTAGAAGAGAAAAATGGGGGTTTAAAAAGAAATTCTTGAAAGAGGATTCATCAAAGGCTTCCAAGGCCGCATATCCTAGCGAACGGACAGACCGAGCAGTCCTCGGTGTAGGGCTCCAGATAGGGCTCACCCTTGACCGCTTTGGTTATCTCCTTCGCCCTCTCCATAGCTTCATCGTCCCCTTCAAGGACGAGGGTGACGCTGCCCTCAGCTCCTCCAGCTCCGCCGGCCGCTATGGGTATGGCCTCCACTCCAGCCAAAATCCTGTAGGCTTCAACCTCTGTAACCGGGTGAGAGTGGGGTATCGGCACGAGGGCGGAGTAAAGTCCTGTCCCCCAGTCGAAGGAGTATATCCCCGTCAGCTTCGAACTCTCCTCTACAGGAGTTGGCACGAACTTTTCAAGGCTTACGGGTGTTATCGTGAAGACCCCCTTGGTTATAGTCCATCCGAATGTCCTGCCTATGGTTCCGCCATCTGGAGCGGCGGCAAAAACGGCAACGTTCCAGTTGATGTCTATCGCGTTGGCGCCTTTTATGAACACATCCTTCGGCCCCATCTGCTTCAGGGCCTCAAGCGGGTCGTCGAAGGGCTCTCCCTTGTAGAGGACGAGGTGCTTTGGCCATGTGGCCTTTGGGGTAACGCAGGTTCTGCCCTTGCTTATAACGCCAACCGTCCACTTCTCCTTCTCTATCTTCTCCCCGAGTATCTCCTCGGCCACGTAGGCTGCGGTTGTTCCTGTGGCTATATACACAAATCCATTCCTGAGGGCATGCTGAACCTCATCAAGGGCTGCAATCGCTTTGGCAATCAGCCTTTTGCCCTCCGGAGGGGTTAATGTAACAAGCGCTCTTTTCATGGATACCACCACACTCAGATGAGTGTCGAAAACATATTAATGTTTTGGAACAGGATGTTCCGTGGTGCAGACAGCATTTGAATTCATTCTCCAAAGAGCTCCAGACAGACATTGCAGCTTCCCGGGTCAATCTCGGGGTCAATTTTCGCGTGAAGTGAGCACAGGTATCCCTTTCCCAGCATTTCCAGGGCGATTCTGATTATTTCAGCGTGAATTTTATACTCGTCGGGCTTCTCGTTGATTATCCACTCTGCGGATTGCCTGAGCTCTCCGTCTATATCTTCGAACTTTTCTACGTCTATAAGTGCTCCCCTGTTCATTCTTAAGTATCTTGAAACGGCGGACTGGGTTATATGCAGAATTTCAGCTATTCCAACCTGCGTCATGCCGTATTCTCTGTATAGAATCTCGACCAGCCGCCTCCGGAGTGAGGGATAAACATACTTTGCAGCAACTTCAAAGGCGTTGGTCTTCATGGTATCCTTTATGACGCGTGGAATATTTAAACCTTTCTGCCAAGTCCCCCGGGATTTTGACATGACATAAGTCATAAAGCCGCTTTAGGTTAATAAACCGCAAGACTTTTATGAAGGTCACTTCACCTATAATCGAAGGATATGACAAGTGTCATAAAAATGGAGGTTGATGGATATGGCGATACGTGTTCCGGAAGCGTTTGATATGCTCTGCAACCAGTGTTCGATGAGTTTGGCGGGAGGGTGTACTATAAGGGGAGTCTGCGGCAAAGGCCCCGACCTCAACTCGCTCCAGGAGGCCCTGCTCTACGGCATAAAGGGAACATCGGCCTACTACTACCACGCCCTTGAGGTCGGCTACGACGACCCGAGGATAGGCCACTTTTTGGCTGAGGCCCTCTACTCGACCCTTACCAACGTCAACTTCGACAAGAACCGCTTCCTTGAGCTCATCCTTGAGAACGGAAGGGTTCACCTTGAGGCGATGAAGCTCCTCGATAAGGCCTACGTTGAGACCTTCGGAAGGCCGGAGCCGGTTGAAGTCCCGACCGGAACTGCGGAGGGACACGGCATACTCATCACGGGCCACAGCTACAAGGCCCTTTACGAGCTCCTCAGGCAGATCGAGGAGATGGGCCTTGAGGAGGAGCTCAAGGTCTACACCCACGCGGAGATGTTTCCGGCACATGCATACCCCGAGCTGAGGAAGTTCAAAGCGCTCTACGGCAACTGGGGAGGCTCATGGCTCTACCAGAAGAAGGAATTCGCGGAGTTCCCGGGCGTCATTCTGGGCACAAGCAACTGTGTCCAGCAGCCGACGAAGGCTTACGCCGACAGAATCTTCACCGTTGGGATAGCGGGCCTTGAAGGGGTTCCCCACATCGAGGACTACAACTTCGAGCCGCTCATAAAGCGCGCCCTTGAAACCCCCAGGATGGAGGCTTACGACGGCGGAAAGCTCCTCACGGGCTTCCACCACACCAACGTTTTGGCAATGAAGGACAAACTGATAGAGCTAATCCAGGAGGGCAAAATAAGGCACATCTTCGTCGTGGGCGGCTGTGACACGCCGCACAAGGGCATGGGGTACTACGAGAGGCTAACCGAGCTGATTCCAAAGGATGCCCTTATCCTCAGCGCCGCGTGCGGAAAGTTCCGCTACAACGCGAGGGACTACGGCACCATTGAAGGCATTCCGCGCTTTTTGGACTTCGGCCAATGCAACAACGTCTACTCGATAATCGAGATCGCCGTGGCTTTGGCCAACGAGCTCGGAACCGACGTGAGCTCCCTGCCCGTGAGCATAGTCCTGAGCTGGATGGAGCAGAAGGCCATAGCGATACTCTACTCGCTCCTCTACCTCGGGATCAAGGGCATCTACATCGGACCAAAGCCGCCAGAGTTCCTGACTCCGGGAGTCTTTGAAATTCTCAGGAGGCAGTTTGACCTCAGGCTCACCGGTGACCCGGAGGCTGACCTCAGGGACATGCTCAACAAAGGCGTAAAGATAGAAGAAGGCTCCGCTCTGGCGGAGGAGCTGGATTGATCTTCCCCTGTTTTTTCTTTTCTGAATTCTCCGAACGGAATTGTTTAATTATTGATTTCAAGAATTAAAGAATTGAAGAAAAGACTTAGCCTTCCTCCAGGGCTTTCAGCTCCTCCATCATCTCCTCAAAGCGCTCGTCGCTCATTCCGATGAGCCCCTTTGCCTGCTTCAGGGTTATCGTTCTCGCGAGGGTCTTCCTCATCTCGGGGTTCTCAAGTGGCGAAAAACCGTACTTCACAAGTATCTTCAGAGATTCGGGATAGGCCTTCAGGAGTTTGGCCACGTTGGTTTCTTCCGTTATTTCCTCCAGCTTATCGTCGCACTCCTCCACCTCCATGCTCAGCTCCTTTGATTCTTCGGTCTTTGTGACTTTGAGGACGAAGAACCCCGAGACCTCCTTGGCTTCCACTTTATAGCCTGCTTCTTCAAGCTTTGGAATAATGCCCACGAAGGGCTTGTCGCCGATTACTTCGAGCGTTTCTCCGATTTTAAGCTTCGCTAGGGCCTCTACAATCATAACCGCCGGCTGGGGCGGCTGCAGTCCACGAACATCAAGCATCATTTTTATCACCGTTTCCTTCTATGACATGCGGCATATAAATCTTTCTGGGCAGAGACGGGTAGAAAGGTTTAAAAGCCTTTGATATGACACCTGTCATGAAGGTGAATATGATGACCGAACTCCTGAAAAACAGGGAATATAAAAAGGAAGCCCTAAAAAAGCTCCTCCTTAGAATTCACGAGGGTGAAGATGTCAACAAACTCAAGGAGGAATTCCGCCAGGTTTTGAGCGGCATTTCGCCCCTTGAGATTCCAATCATAGAGCAGGAGCTCGTTAAAGATGGCATCTCGGCTAAGGACATAGCAAAGATGTGCGACTTACACGTTGAGCTTTTTAGAGAAGCAGTCGCCGGGACGGAGGAGCTTGAGGAGAGGGATTTGCCGGACGGGCATCCGCTCAAGACGCTCTACCTCGAAAACAAGGAGATAATGAAGGACGCGGAGATGCTCAACCTCTACGCGAGGACTCTGGCAACGACCAAGGACGAGCGCATGAAAGCTGAAATCCTCGGCGTTCTGGAGGAGATAGCGGGCAGCCTGAGAAAGGTTGGCTTCACCCACTACAACCGGGAGGAGATGCTCACCTTCCCCTACATCGAGCGGAGAGGTTT
>JALSON010000219.1 GCA_026986455.1 Thermococcaceae archaeon
GCATAGCGGATGCCCCGCTCGTTGAAGGTGCCATTGTTGCGGCACTTGAAGCCTCCATGGGCTCTCCGATGGAGAGGGTTGTCAGAAAGGCGGAGGAGGCAAAATTTGTGAGCAAGCTGTAATCCGTGAGGCGGTTCAAATGGGGAAGATAATCAGGAGGGTGACGGTCACGAATCCGGAGGGACTGCATGCACGGCCCGCCGGAAGGCTCGTTAAGCTGCTCTCGGGTGTTAAGAGCTCTGTTACAATAAAATACAAAGGCAAAGAAATCAACGCAAAAAGTGTTCTGAGCGTTATGGCGCTCGGCATAGACCCGGGGGAGGAGGTGGAGGTCATCATCGAGGGCGAAGACGCCGAGCAGGCATGGAGGATAGTTGAGGGTGTTATAGGTGCCGGATGAAATCAGAATATCAGTCAATGCCTCAAATATAATCTCCGAGGGTTATGCTTACGGGATTCTCAGATGTCCTGTTAAATCAGCGGTTTCTTCTGAGGGAGTTATCGGGCTGGATGAGCTGAGAAAAAGGGTTAGCGAGCTGGCGGAAAGAATAGCGAGGGAGTACAGGGGCTCCGCTTTACTTGAGGAACTCGGCGAGGTTTACATCATGATACTCAATGATCCCCTGGTCTGGGAGGAATTTGAGAAAAGGGCACTAATGAAGGGGGGAAAGCTCTCCGTCGGGGACATCATGGAGGTGAGGGACTGCATAATAAACCTTCTGGTGGAAAGCGGCAATCCCCTGATTATGGAGCGGCAGGATGACATCAGAGACCTCTTCAGCTCCCTCCTTTCCGAAACCGCCTACCCCGAAATCGGGAAGGGCGATGTTGTCTATGTTGATGAGCTGTATCCATCCGATGTCGTGAGATTCCACCGTGAGGGGATCGGGGCGATCCTGAGCAGGAAGGGCTCCCCCACGGCACATGCATCAATCCTCGCCCAGGCCCTTGAGATTCCGTACATGTGCAACGTGCCTCCCCTCGATGAATACTGCGGCATGCAGGTTTTTGTCGATGCCCTGCACGGGGAGATAAGAATAAACCCTGCGAATATCGAGGACATAAAATCCCTCCTCAGAGAATACGAAGCTGAAAAGGAGAGCCTCAGGAAATACTCGGGGATGAGGTTTGAAAACGTGAAGGTCATGGCAAACATAGGCTTCCTCGCAGAGGTGGATGTTGCGAAGAAGAAGGGGGCCGATGGAGTCGGGCTCTTCAGAACCGAATTCCTCTTTCTCAACAGGACACATCCCCCCACCGAAAAGGAGCAGTTCCTCGTCTATAAGAGGGTTCTTGAAGCGTTTTACCCGGACATGGTCATAATCAGGCTGCTGGACGTCGGAGGAGACAAGGAAGTTCCGTATCTCAGGCTTCCGAAGGAAAGCAATCCCTTCCTCGGGGTGAGGGGAATCCGGGCTCTGATGAGGAACGAGGAGATACTGAGGGCACAGCTGAGAGCTTTAATAAAGGCTTCGGCTTATGGAAACCTCGGAATACTGATTCCGATGGTCTCAAAGCCCGGGGAGGTTGAATACGTTAGGCGGCTCATCGAAGAAATATCCGGAACCGTTGATGCCCGCGGGAGCTTTAAAGTTGGCATCATGGTCGAGGTGCCCTCCGTTGTTTTTTCAATCGAAAAATTCACTGATTACATCGATTTCGCCAGCATAGGCACGAACGACCTGACCCAGTACATCTTTGCCGCTGACAGGATGAACCCCGAGGTTTCGGAGTACTACAGCGACGAGGACGATGCGGTTCTCGCGGCAATAAAGCTCGTGGCTGAAAAAATGAGGGAAGCCGGAAAACCCGTGGGAATATGCGGGGAGCTTGCAGGGAAGAGGTACATGGTTGAGAAACTGCTCGGAACTGGCGTGACATCGCTCTCCGTTGCACCCGCCAAAGTGCCGAGGATAAAGAAGGCGGTATATGAAGCACTGGGATAAAAGCACAGTGTCTGAGTTCTGAGCATTAAGAAAATTTAGATTATGATCGGCAACGGGATATGCAGATATGCTAACTAATTGGAAGCGGTGTCTGGGGACTATGGGATTATCTCAATTTCCATGACCCTCTTGAAGTCCGAATCGAAAGTGGCAAGCTTCTTAATGCCATACTGAATACACGATGCCATTATCATAGCGTCGTTTGGAAGGAGATTGTATCTGTCTATGAGATCTCTGGCAAGCTCCACGGTTCTTTCAGTTATTTCAACAACCTCCAACCCCGGCAGTACCTCAAAAAATTCGTCCAGCACTTTGAGAGCCTTCTTAACTTCCTCAACCTTATCCCTGAGGCCGTACGCTGAGTACCTTCCATGTTTTTTGGCATATTCATTGGCCATAAGCTGGAACCAAAGCTCACCGATAACCGTTGGGTTAACGTAAAATACTGTGTTGGTTTTGAGTAGCTTTTCAAGAGTATCAACGGCCTTCTTATCCCCAAAGAGAAAGTTCAAAATAAAGGATGTGTCAAGGAAGACCCTTTCCCCTGTAGAGAACGTATTCATGGTATGCCTCCTCCAAATCCTTGATATCTATGGCGCGTCTGACCTTCCCAGCCAAACTTAAGACATCCCGTTTGATGATTAGGGTTACCTTTTCACCTTCCTTGAGTCTCACCCTCCTCAGGGGTTTCAGAACCCCGTTTTCATAAACAGCCTCGACGGTCTCCATGTCCTCACCATAGAGAATTTGAAAAAGAGGGTAATAACCCTTTCGTTGATGCAGGATTCTTGAGAGGTGATGGGCTCGCAAACTTTCCTATCAATGGCGCGTTGGAACCCTCGCAAATGGGGAGGTCGGGGGCAG
>JALSON010000220.1 GCA_026986455.1 Thermococcaceae archaeon
CCACAGGCTCAAACCTGTCGCTGAGCTTTTTAAGAACTCCCGGAAGGGTTGTGTATTCCATCTCCTCCATCGGGAGCCTGTGGGGCTCGAATGGTCCGTGCCTGCGCATGTAGTCTGTAATCTCAAGCGCCTTCTCCCTGGCCCAATCAAAGGCCGGATCGTCGAAGAGGTCGACCGGACCGATGAGCATTCCCTCGGAGTTTATCTGCCATCCCAGTGCAACGACCCTCGGGGGCCCGTCAAAGCGGGTCGGGTTTGAGTGCCTCAGGGGGACTGGCATTAACGGGCCGTTGTGGGAACCGCGCATCCAGCCGCTGACGAGCTCGGGAAAGGCGAAGGGCTCAAGGACTTCACCCAGGGCCGGGAGCCCGCTCTGAGCTCTCACAATTGCCACGGGGTCATCCTTACCGACGTATTCACCTGCAATCTGGTAGAGCTTCTCGGTGCTTATGACAGCAACCGGCTCGTCCTTCGGTATCCTGTGGCCCTCCTTGGGGAATACCCTCTTGATGACGTAGCGGCTCTTGGCGCCTATGAGGGCGAGGAGGTCGTAGAGCTCCTCAGGAGTGCTGAGGATAACTCTTTTATGCTCCTTTATGTCCCATACCTCGAAGCGGAAGCCCATGTGCATGTTGGGGTCTATAATCAGCCCGGCGGTGTTGAAGGGGTCTGCAAACATCCTGAATATCGGGAGGTTAAAAGCGCCGGGCTCGGTCTTGTCCATGTGGAAGGTAACTACCGGCTCGCTCTTTCTCAGGGTGATCTCCATCTCGGCTATTCCGGGCCCCATTCCCCTTATGTTGCCGCTGAAGGCGTCTTTAAGGAGATCCTGGCCCGCGCCATAGAGGCCGAGCTCCTTCGCAACCTTCGTGCCCTCCTCAAATGCCTTCCACGCGAGGCCGTGTATCTCGGAGCTGTCCACACCTTTCCGGTGCGTCATGATGAGCTGAAGGTCATCCCCGCAGTGGGTTACGTGGAAGTCCACGAGAATCCCCTCTTCCTTTGCCCTGGCAAGAACCTCTCTGGCTTTTTCAATCAGGGCTGGATGGACACTCGAATGTCCCGGCCAGCCGCCTATGTCTGCCTTAATTACGCTAAGGGTTATTTTTTCTCCAACAGCCATTTTGCATCACCTACTCATTTTACTATTTTAGGTTTATAAAATTTTATCATGCTAAAATATATCACCCGTGATGATACATACTGTTAAGAAAGAAAGAGGTCAGCAGATATCCGTCCATCCGAACTCCTCTTTTGCCACCTGAATCAGCTTTTTGAGCTCCTCCTTTTTGATGTTCACACTGCTGCTTGCCCCGACAAGGGCGATTATGCCGTGAACCTCCTCCTGAACCTGAATGACGTCATCGCTTACCTTGACGACTCTGAGCTCTCTCCTGGCAGTTTCTCCCTCGCCTATGTAGAACTTGTCATGGCCTATCCTTACCGGCTCCTCCACAGCAACCACCTCGTAATATTTTTGTTAGTCAAAGTTAATAAAACTTCCGTCCACACCGGGATGCTCTCAGGACAGGCCCAATAACGGCTCGAAAGGAGTGGAAGCTTTTACATTCTTCTTTTGAAAGCCCCGGAGCGGGGAGGAGGCGGGGCTATTCTAACGGTATCACACCGGCTGTGCGTTCCAGGTCCCTCTTAAGGGCATATTGAGCCCTCCCATACCGTATCCGAAGTCCAGCACAAAACTTATAAATGCCGGCCCGGTTAGGTGTATTGGATGGGGGCATGGTGTAGCCTGGTCCATCATCGCGGGCTCCAGAGGTATGAGGACTTGCGGGTTTGCTGATTTGGGGATGAGCCTTTGGAGCTCTGACCCGGAGAAACCCGCGGACCGGGGTTCAAATCCCCGTGCCCCCACCATTTCTGCAAATGAAGAATTTTGAAAACCGTGGCTTTTAACAATAGAAAAGTTATTAAGGACTTTCTTCAATATAAAACCAAGGAGAGTTATGATGAAGATTGGCTGGAAGGTTGTGGGTATTTTTCTCGTGGTTTCTGCGGCTGACATTGTCACGACTTTCTACGGAATCTCCCTGGGGCTGGTTGAGGGAAATCCCCTGATCACCTCGGCAGGCAGGCTTATGCTCGGCAGATATCTGATCTTCACGGCGGCGGGTGTCCTGATTCTCCTGCCGTATTCATACTACAACAGGTATATAAAAACAATCCTGGCCGGGATGATAGTCCTTAAGTCCCTCTCTCCCCTGAATAATCTTGTTCTTATTGCCCTGAACCGCCTATGAGTGCTCTCAGGTCGGCACAAATTCCAAATTCCAACCGACTCAACCCAAAAATCAGAAAAGAAAATGCCCGCTAAAGCTCCTCCTTCACGGTGACGAACGAGACCATGGTGACGGTCTGCTCGATCCCCTTAACATCCCTGAGCCTGTCCACGACGATCTTCCCTATCTCCTCGGCCCCCGGAGCCCTGACCTTAATCAGCAGATCCCATTCTCCTGCAATTATATGAACCTCGTAAACCCCCTCAAGCTGTGCGATCCTTTTAGCAACATCCCTCTGACTCAGTCCGGAGTCAGGATCATACCTGGCGAGTATGAATGCTGTCGTCCCGAGATCCAGCTTTTTATAGTTTGGTTTTATCGTGAATTTCTCTATAACCCCCTCTTCGACGAGCTTTTTAATTCTGTAATGCACGGTTGTCCTTGGAATTCCGAGCTTTTTGCTGAGGGCTGCTATATTTTCCCTGGCATTTTTTCTGAGCTCCTTCAGCAGTTTCAAATCGGTAGCATCGAGTGCTGCACCCATCTTCATCCCCATTGTCACTTATCCAATTACTGCCATTATTTTTGACACTGCAGGATTATATAAGGTTTTCTTTTAGCCATTCTGAAAAAGCCTTAAATGCCCTGCCCCTGTGGGATATTCTGTTCTTCTCCTCGGTTGTCATTTCGGCAAAGGTTTTGCTGAAACCTTCGGGCTGGAAAATAGGATCAAATCCAAACCCGCCCGTACCGCGTTTTTCCCGGGTTATTCTGCCCGCCGTTTTGCCTGTGAAGATGTGGAGCTCCCCGTCATAGTATGCCACGACGCTCTGGAAATGGGCTTTTCTGTTCTCCACACCCTCAAGCAGCTTCAGGATGCCATCGTTGCCGAGGGTCCTGTAGACATATGCGGAGTAGACCCCCGGAAATCCGCCGAGTGCATCTATGAAAAGCCCGGAATCATCGAGGAAGAAGGGCGCTTCAAGTTTATCCTTGAGCCATCTGATTCCAAACCTTGCAACTTCCTCAAGGCTGTCAGCCTGGATCTCGGGATACTCGACTTTCTTCTGGATTATCCTGACCCCGAGAGGCGAGAAATATCTTTCGGCTTCCCTCACCTTGCCCCTGTTTGAGGTGACAAAAATCATCTCCATGAGACCACCGGTAGAAAGGAGGGATGGACAAATAAAAAGCTTTCAGTCAATGGTGTATCCAATCTTCTCAACGAGCTCTCTCCTTTCCTTTCTCTGATCTTCTGTCTCAATTCTGGTTGCGGCTTTGCCGTCTACTATGCCCAGAACAGCCCTTCCAAGCTCGGTCTCGGCAACTATCAGCTGCAGGGGATTCTCACTGGCACCATAGACCATCACAACGGCTGGATGGGATTTTATCGTGTTGAGAACATTTATCGGGAATGCATTCTTCATAAGTATAACGAATACATGGCCGGCGCCAATCTTCAGGGCATTCTTTGCCGCAAGCTCCTCAAGTCCCCTGTCATTTCCGGTGAATCGCGTGAGCTGGGGTTTTGCCTCATTCATGGCGATTCCGAATTTTATCCCCGGAACCGCTGTTAGAAGGGCCTTTGCAAGGTCATCTACTGTAAATATCGAAAAATTTCCCTGGCCTATTATTGCCTCCACCCCTGCGGGTTTCTCTATCTCCACGACTTCTATCCTCATAACCATCACCACAAATATTTTAATAACTGTCTCCATATAACTTTTCCTGTGAGGTTAAATGGGTAATGTGAACCTCAGGGAAATTGAATTCCTCGTTGAACTGTTAAATAAATACCCGATAGAGAGCCTCAGAAAGATAGCCGAGAGTGAGGGGATTGACTATTACCGCCTCAAGCGGATTTATGATAAGTACTACGGAAAGTATATCCAGGTAAATGCCATGTATAACATTTCACGAATAGGCCTGAAGAGCTTTGTTGCTTTCCTCTCGGTGCCGCGGAGTGAGCTCAGGGAAGTTGCATGGAGAATGTTTCAGAATCCATACGTCGTTTATTTAAACGCCATGTTCGGCTTTAAAAACGGAATCTCCGCCATTCTGCACATACCCAGGGATCAGGTCGACCGGGTGGATGATCTGCTCGGAAGATACTCGGATGACTATGAGTACTATTCTGTCCTGTCTTACCCTCCATCAAAGGACAAGAAGGAAACCGGAGAGTGGAACCTGAGCCATGATTATGCTGTTCTGATGGACATTTTGAAGTGGGATGCGAGAACCCCCATGAAGGAGATATCCAGACAGCTCGGAAAGAGCAGGCCCACAATAAAATACATGATGAATCGTCTAAGGGAGGAGGGAATCCTGACGGGATTTACGGCGAACGTGGATACACCGGCGTATGACCGCGGTGTTCTTGGCATAACAGACGAGATAAAAGGGAATCTGCTGGAGAGATTCAAGGATCACGAGATTATGATAGGGACTCTGAAGCCAAAGGGATACATAATTGAGTGGTTCTTCTCGTCTAAAGAAGACCTGGGCACCAAGCTCTTTGAATTCAGCAGCTATGTGGAGAAGGTGGGCATTGAGTATTTTGACATTCTGGAGGATCTGGAGAGAAGCAGGAAATACTACAGGTTCTCGAAGATGGTAAAAAAGGACGGCAGCAGATACCGCTCAATCTTAGAGTTCTAAGGGACAGAACTCCACACCGAAAGGATCCCCGCTCCCCCTGTACTCAAGAGCCCTGCAGTCGTGGCATATATACTTAAACGGGCATGACCTGCATACCTCAATTCCGTCCTTGGTGAGCTTCCAGAAGCTTTTGAGCCGCTTTTTCCTCATGAGATTTTTTATGCTGGCTTCCCTCATATCCCCTATAACAAAGTTTCTGAGCAGCGGACAGGGGAGTGCGTAGCCGTCAGCGGTTATCGCCAGCGTTCCGGCCAGACAGTCGTGGTATTTTGAATTTGTCGGGTTCAGCGTGCGTTTGAGCTCTATCGTGTTGAAATCCACCTTCCGGAATGAACCTGGGTAGAGCACATCAACATATATCTCTCCGGGGAAGCTCAAACCGCTCCTCTCAAGCTCATCAAACTGCCTGTATGTTGCCATTATCAGCGCTCCATATGCCCATCCGTATTCCCCAAGCTTCCTGAGGTTTTCTCCAGAATATTCAAGCTCCACTATTACCCTGACATCGTCCAGAGGCACAACCCTATCCATGTCCTCAATTCTGACGACAGCGTAGACCTCCGGTATCCCAATAGAGGCGGCGTAATTCGCCATTCTCATGAGGTAATCTACACTGTCATAGTTCGTCAGGTAGATTTCCCTTCCCTTTCTGGCGCGGAACTCCCTTATAAGCTCCTTCATCCTCTCCACGCTGAGCGGTTCTCTCCTGAGGATAAACCTGTTGTTCCCGATGCATCCGATGGATCTCGGAATTCCTGTGACCTCAAAAAATCTTCCTTTTCCCCTGCCAAGCTGGAGAATCAGTCTCTCAAGCCTGCCTGAATGCGCCCTGTAGCTCCACGGGGGTTTTCCAACGGCGGTTATATTCAGCCCGCCCTCCACCTCAACCTGAATCGCACTCTCATAGGCAACCCTCTCCATTGCATTCATCACCAGAAAAAGGTCGAGGGCTTTGTATATATACTTTTTCTATACGGATTTTGCTTACTACTTGGTTTAGTTTGCAAAAAATGTAGAGAACAGGTGTGGGCATTCACCCAGCCCTGATGTGCCGGCCACCCTCAATCCAGAATGCTCCCTCATCGGTTACCTCCTTCTTCCAGACCGGGACCCTCCTCTTAACCTCATCAACCGCCCAGATGCAGGCTTCGAATGCTTCCTTTCTGTGTTTTCCTGAGGCTATCACAAGTATCGTGTCCTCCCCGACATCAAGTTCACCATATCTGTGCCATATGAGCATGTCCTCTATCGGGAACTTTCTCAGCCCTTCCTCCCGTATACGCTCCATCTCAGCAACCGCCATATCCTCGTAGGCCTCGTAGATGAGCTTCAGCACCTTTCTTCCGTGGCTCTCATTCCTAACCTTCCCGAGAAAGATCACTATCCCCCCAGCTCTCGGCGATGAAATAAGCCTTACAGCCTCTGAAATGTCAAAAGCATCCCTTGTAATCCTGCACTTCATTCCAACCACCTCAACCCCCGCTCACCGGCGGGAACAGCGCCACGATGTCGCCATCATCGAGAGGTTCGTCAAATGATGCATACCTCCCGTTCCTCGATACATTCACATCAGCGTCCTCATCCTGGGCGAAGACTTCGTTTCTAAGCTCCGGATGCCTCTCCTTCAGCATCTCAAGCAGCTCTCCAATCCGGATTCCATCTGGAACCTCAAGTTCCTCCTCTCCAATGCCGATCAGAGATCTGAATCTGGCAAAATAGCGCACTTTAACCCTCATCCTCACCACCGGATAAAGTTCTCGGGAGGGTTAAAAAAGATGATGGATGGAGTTGGCCGAGTCTTTAGATTATGAGTATCGTATCCATATTTTTTGTTTTACATGAAGTCTTGTCCCTATAACACTATCCGGGCAGTATCCGCTGCCCTGCCATCAACGTAAAGCTCCAACTCTGCATTCTGGCCTGTCAAGTAAGTACTCTTAACCTTAACCGTGAAACTCATGAGATTGCTCCCTCAAGTTTTGCTGTACTGCCTCCAAACTAACACCAGACTGAGCATCCGCTGACACTACTTTTTGTGGTTAGTTTTCTCATTAACAATCCCCTCTATTGTGTTGCTATCCTCATATCCATTTGTTGTTTTCAAAAGTTTTAATGCACCGAGGATGTGAATTGTGCTAAAGGCTAAAATTGCCAATGTCTGGAAAGGTGACTCTGTAAATGTCAGTAGCATCCCACCCCAGAACAAGAAGAGGTAGGTCATTATGCTGCCTTTCCACTTACCTGTAAGCTGTACAATCAAATAAAATGCAACACTTACCAAGGCAATTCTTGATAAGAATGCTAGGTATATTAATGCTCCAAGGGTCAATCCATCCACCAGATGAAGAGGTCTTAATGCCTTGGCGAGTATTAGGAATCCAAAGATCACAAGCCAGCCCAATATACCACTTTTTGTTTCTGCCATTATTGTACTCCAGAATAAGAGAACGTATGGTAAGCCCAAATAAATATTCAGCAGATACCCAAGTCGCTTCTGCTCAAGGGTACTAAATGTAGCAAAGTATACTACCATAAAAACAAGCAATAACACAGGAATAAAAACTAAAAGAAATGCAGGAATTCCCCCAAAATTCATGACTCATCCCCCACTATAAGATTG
>JALSON010000221.1 GCA_026986455.1 Thermococcaceae archaeon
GATGTTGATGCTCAACTACATATTATTTTAGCCACCTCTCCATCCATCCGGTAATCAGCTCCAAGCGCTTAACCCTGTGCTTCGGTTTACCAGAGCGGCTGAGGTCGTGGTTCTCGCCCGGGAAGATGGCCAGCTCAACGGTCTTTCCGAGGTATTTGAGCGCCGTGTAGAACTGGAGAGCCTCGGGGAGCCAGCACCGGTAGTCCTCCATCGAGTGGATTATGAGGAGGGGAGTTTCCACGTTCGGCGCGTACTTTAACGGCGACTTCTCCCAGTAGCCTCCCGTATTGCTCCACGGGTCGTCGCCTATCTGGTCGGGAGCAAAGAAGTAGCCTATGTCCGTTGTCCCGAAGAAGCTCACCCAGTTCGAGATGGAGCGCTGGGTTACAGCGGCTTTAAATCTCTTAGTGTGCCCCACAATCCAGTTGGTCATGAAGCCGCCGTACGAACCTCCTGTGACGCCAATCCTCTCCGCATCGATGAACTCGAAGCGCTTGATGGCTTCATCAACGACCTCCATCAGATCCTGGTAGTCCCTTTCGCCGTAGTGTTGCCTTATATCGGCGAACTCCTCACCGTAGCCGTCGCTTCCCCTCGGATTTGAGAATATCACCACGAAGCCCTTTGCCGTTAAAACGTGGAACTCGTGCATGAATGAGTAGCCGTAAGCGGTTTTAGGCCCGCCGTGGATCTCAAGCACGGCCGGATACTTTTTGCCAGGCTCAAAGTCCACTGGTTTCATAATCCAGGCGTCTATCTCAGCACCGTCGCTGGCCCTGACGGTGAAGTGCTCCGGCTTTGAGAGCTTGTAGTCCTTAATCCAGCCGTTGAAGTCGGTAAGCTTTTTCTCCTTCCCGTCCCTGAAAACGTAGAGCTCCGTTGGAGTGACCGCGTCCTGGGCGGTGAAGGCTATGTAGTCCCCAATGGCAAAGCTCTCGACGCTTCTATCGCCGCCGATGATCCTCTCGATTTTGCCATCGAGGTTGACTCTAAAGAGGTGTGCCCTCGGCCCGTCGGTGGCAATGTAATAGACCCATCCGTCTTTGAAAACCAGCTCGGCCCTCTGGCTTCCGCGAACGTCGCAGTTGAGGGAGTTGTATGCCGAGCGGTCGAGCTCCGTGGTGAGCTTTCTAAGCTGAGCCCCCTCCGGGTTGTAGTGGTAGATGTGCGTGTTTGTGGGAATACCGCGCTCACGGGTGTTCGCCTTGAGGACGAAGGTCCCATCGTCGAGGGGAATGAAGTCCTGGACGCTCCACTTTCCTGGCGTAATTCTTTTCGCCTTCCTGCCCTCGAGGACGTAGAGGTCGCTCACCATCGGCTTCCTCTCGCGGTCTTCCTGGGCTGTGAAGTAGAGCTTGCCCTTGTGGAAGCGAATCTGTGAGACGTCGAGGTTCTTGGGAGTTAGGCGTTTCTTCCTACCGGTTTCAATGTCCACCAGATAGACGCCGCTCCTCTTCCCGTAGACCCAGCCGACGCCGTTGAACCAGAAGGGAATCTCCTTGATCAAGTGGACGTCGTCCTTGGGTTTCTTCTCAACGTCTATCGGTGTAACCACCGCTATGCCCTTCCCGTCCTCGGTGAAGCGGAGGTTTTTAATCCCGTACTTGAACTTCGCCAAAAGCCTCGCCTCGCCGCCGTCGGTTGGGATTACGTACAGCTCGGCCTCCTTGCTCTCCTTGTCTCGCTTCGAGGTGAAGGCTATCAGCTTCCCGTCCGGGGAGAATCTCGGATTTCCGTCCTTCTTTCCGGAAGTGAAGGGCCTAACCTTCCTGCCGTCGTAGAGGTAAAGCCTTGAGAAGTAGTCGTCCTTCTCAACGCTTATCTCCGTCACCTGAAAGACGAGCCTTTTCCTGAAGGCGTCAATGTTTCCCACGAGCTTGAACTTCCCGAGGTCTTTAATGCTCAATCCCTTAGGCATAAGAATCACCGAATAAACTGGATGCATTTCGTATAAAAGCTTAGCGTTTCGATGGTTATCGAGAAGCTTTAAAAACCGCCTAACCTTTTTAAGCCCCCCACCCTCTCTCCTATGGGGGGTCGCCATGACCGTTAAGATTCGTTTTGATAAGGAAGTGAGAGAATACGCAAAGGGTGAGAAGGTTAAGGACTCGGTTCTCAGGCTCACCGAGACTGCCTTAGCCCAGGCGCTTGAGAAGTTCCACAGGAGAATGATAATCATAGAGGGGGATACGGTAAGAAAGGCCGAACTGGCCGGAATCCTGGCGGGAGCCTCGGCGCGGGTTCTGAGTGAGGTCATAGAAGAGCTTAAAGAGAAAAGGTTAAAGGATGAGAGTGAGGGCAAAATAGAGCTCCTCTACGCCACCGACGCCCTCGGAGAGGACACCTTCGGGAGGAAGCGCTACGAGGCATTTAGAAAGCACTTTGATGTTTTGGCCGGCTCAAACGTTGAGGTTAAGGCCGTCACCTTCAAGCACACCCGCGATATTCTTGGCAGGACGTACGACCTGCTCGTCCTAGACATGAGCTACGATTATTCTCCAAACGATCTCGGCAGAATCATCGAGACGGT
>JALSON010000222.1 GCA_026986455.1 Thermococcaceae archaeon
TTACTAAAGAATTGTTACTAAAATCCTCCCGTGTTATTTTAAACTTTTCTGTCTAAAAAGCTTTTCGGTTGGGCTCAGATGCCGTGTCCAATTGCTGTAAATTTGGAGCCTCCGTCCTTGTGCCGTTAGGAGAGTGCCCGGATGGTGTTAAAAAACGCCTAAAGGGAAAACAGCTGTGAGCGCCTCAGAATTCAACCCCTCTCCTGGCAAGAACTCCTTTCATGTATGGGTGCTTCACCTCCCTCATCTCCGTCACGTAGTCGGCCAGCCCAAAGAGCTCCTCGGGGCAGTAGCGGCCGGTCAGGACGAGTTCGGTGTGGGGGGCTTTGCTTCTGATGAGTTCTTTAACTTCCTCAATGTCGAGCATTCCGAAGCCGAGGGCGACGCAGAGCTCGTCGAGGATTACCATATCCCATTCGCCGCTTGAGACGAGCTCTTTAGCGCGCTTCAGGGCTTTTTTGGCGGCCTCTATGTCGTCGGGCTCGGGCTTGCCGTGGACGAACTTCGGCAGACCTAAGGACTCTATGACCGCACCGCACTCCGCTATCTTCTTCTGCTCGCCGTAGACGTTCCCTGCCTTCATGAACTGGAGGATTATGACCTTTCCGCCGGAGCCGAGCATCCTGACGGCTAAGCCAAAGGCCGCCGTCGTCTTTCCCTTCCCGTTGCCTGTGTAGATGTGGACCAAGCCAAGCTTTTCCTTCCAGGACATTAACTTCACCGGATGGATATAATTGCCAGGGGTTTTAAGGGTGTTGGATGGAATACGGAAATGATTAAATCCTCACCAGTGCAAATCCCAAGATGGTGAAACCAGATGGTGGATTACTTTTTGATATCACTCTCAAACAGGGAGAATTTGGAACTCTGCATAGAGTATGGCCTCGCTGGGTTCACAAATAGTATAAACGGCCTCTGGACATTTTTCGACATAAACGTTGGAGACTATGTCTCTTTTCTGTACGGAGCACGAGTCAGAAATCTCTACAAGGTTGTTGGAAAAGTTGCCTACAAAAACGCGGAGGGTCTGCCCCCTTGGCCGCCAATAACATTCAGATCAAAAAGAACGTATTATTTTCCATTCAGACTGTTCCTGAAACAGGAAAGGGAATTTAACGAACCGATGGTCAAACCTGAATTTTCTTACGTAGCTGAGAATCTGCTCTTGAGAGGAGGCTATAGGGAGACCCATTTCCAAGCCGACACAGTAACATTTTATAACGTTTCCGAGATGGGAACAGTATTTGATGGCGAAACCAAGCATTTAGAGTTAAACGCCAAAACGTTTGAGCCTAAAATTGTCTTCAGAAGAGAAAATCAAAAAATCCCTGAAAAGTTCTATTTCAGAGAGCTTATACTTCAATCTCTCGTAAGGAGGAAAATTCAATATTCAATTCTCAAGGATGCTTTGGAATTTTTCGGTCTTGATAACGCTCCCGAAGAATTTGAAGTGCTGGGTGAAAAGGCTCTCCCAGAAGGATACGTTGATATATTTATCAAACTGAGACATCCTAAAGGAACAAACAAATACCTGCCTGTGGAAGTCAAAACCGGGAAAGCACAACGTAAAGATTTGGATCAATTAAGGAGGTACATAAATGAATTCAGTAACGAGACCGTTGGAGGGATATTGATTGCCAAGGACTTCTCAAAATCAGTTCTCAATGACCCCAAAATCTTGGCTGTTGAATATCATTTTAAGGATATAGATCCTTCTAAGGAATATAGCTATGAAGAACTCCTAAAAATGTTGGCATTGGAGGTTATAGGATGAAAAAGAGACTGTTCATGTTTATAACGCCAGAGGGAGTAACTTACTCGTCTCCTGATGAGATGTATCCCGACGTGGAAAACCTCCAAGTGCTTGGATTTGGTGAAGGATCCAATGAAAAAAAAGCGTTTGAAGACTTTATTAAAAACAATAAATGGGTATTGGAGACTCAATTCAACGAAGTGATCTGCATAGAGGTTAAATCACGGATTTACCAAGGGAAAAGATTTTATCTCACTAACGCAACATGACAAACCCGATTCCATAGAGATTTCAAAAATCTCAATCTTGCTTCACAAAAAGTTAGTGGCTCTTGGAAAGCAGCTTATTTGGGTGTGATTGCTCTAGTTAGGGCGTTTTTGACTTGAAATTCCTCTTGCTTTGCAATTTAAAAAGAGTTCCTCCCTGTTGGTTTAAAAGTGAGCTTCTCGTAGAAGGGCAGATTCTAATGGATTCCAAGACTCCAGAGGCTAAATCTAACAGCAATCACACTTCAGAAGCGAGCTTCAAGAAGGAGCCACGAACTTTGATGAAACTTTGCGCAGGCAAAGTTCTGGGGGTGTGGGGGCGTTAGCCCCCCGGAGGATTAGGGAATAAGGAAGGTGGGGAAACGTAGTTTCCCAGGTTTTTAGAGAAAGAGCGGGGTCGTGGGGCGAAGCCCCACTATCGGGGGTTTGAGAGTACAGAGAGATAAGGGGGCGGAGCCCCCTTGTCTTTCGTTTCTGGGGCCGGGGCCGGG
>JALSON010000223.1 GCA_026986455.1 Thermococcaceae archaeon
GCAGGCTCTCGCATCCACCCTCCTCACCCTCCTTCTCGGACTTCCCGGAGCCTATATATTTGCCAGATACGATTTTCCGGGCAAGAGAACCGTTAAGGCATTCCTGACCGTTCCCTTTGTCATGCCGAGCATAATGGTGGCTCTGGGCTTCCTGCTGCTCTTTGGAAAGGAGGGCTTTTTCACGAGGCTTTTTGGAGACTGGGGAATTCTCTACAGCTGGAAGGCGATACTCATTGCCCACGCCTTCTACAACTTCCCGATTGTCATAAGGATGGTCTCTGCACTATGGCAGCGTATAAACCCTCATTATGAGGAGATGGCGATGAGCCTCGGAGCGAGGGGCTTCACCCTCTTCAGAAAGGTCACGCTTCCGATGCTCATGCCCGCAATATTCGCCTCCGCAATGCTAACATTTGTTTTCTGTTTTCTGAGCTTTTCAATACCCCTGATCCTCGGGGGATACCAGTATGCAACCATAGAGGTCGATATATTCATGCTGATAATGACCCTCCTTGACTTCAGAACCGGCTCAGCTCTGGCCATAATTCAGATCTCCCTGAGCTTCATCTTCATGTACATCTACATCAAAAGCCTAGATGAATATTCAAAGGCCGAAGAGCAGAAAATCTTCAGAAGGGCTGAAAGGTTAACCCCCAGAGAACTCGCCGGTGTAAGGGGAATCCTAATAGCTCTTTACTCCCTGATAGTCTTTATCTTCATAATTTCACCGTTGCTGGCTGTGTTGTATGATTCCTTCATATACCGGGGACATTTCAGCCTTGAATGGTACCGCAGAGTCTTTTCACCTCAGTACAACCCCATCTTCGGTGCAACGAGCCTCACAGCAATCAGAAACTCCCTGCTCTTCGGCTTCGGCACGGTAATCCTTTCAACGGTCATCGCACTCATCGTGGCATACTCCCTTCACAGGTGGCATTTCAGAGGAAAGAACATATTCGATGCCCTTGTGATGCTCCCCCTAGGCTCATCGGCAATTACCCTCGGCATGGGATACATAAAGGCCTTCCACGCAACTCCCCTTTACAGGACTTGGCTCATAATAGTGCTGGCCCACACCGTTATAGCATACCCCTTTGTCCTCAGAGCTATTTCAGCCGTTCTCAGGAAGATCAAGCCCAGTCTCAGTGAGGCCGCCGTAAGCCTGGGTGCCAGCGAGTGGAGGGCTTTTCTGAGGGTGGAGCTGCCCCTTGCACTTGGGGGAATAATCGTGGGGGCAATTTTTGCATTTGCAATGAGCATAGCGGAGCTCGGAGCCACATACATGCTCTACGCCCCCCAATACACGACAATAACCGTTGCGGTATACCGCTTCCTCGGTTCGAGACAGTTCGGCTCCGCCTCAGCCCTTTCGGTAATCCTGATGGCCATTTCAGGAATCAGCTTCATGATAATTGAGAGGATAGGTGAGGAGGTATGGTAGTTCTGGAACTCAGAAATATCGTTAGAATCAAGGAGGGATTCAGGCTTGAGATTAGTGAGCTGAAAGCAGGAGAGGGGGAATTTTTGACCCTGCTGGGGCCCTCAGGCTGCGGAAAGACCACCACCCTGAGAATGATAGCAGGCTTTGAAAAACCCGACAGAGGGGAGATAATTTTCAACGGAGAGGTCGTCAATGATGTCCCGCCGTATGAGAGGAGCATAGGGATGGTCTTTCAGGATTATGCACTCTTCCCGCACATGACAGTTTTCAAAAACATTGCATTCGGGCTGGAGATGAGAAAAATTCCGAAGAGGGAAATAGAGCTCCGGGTTACCCGGGTGCTGGAGCTAATCGGGCTGAAAGGCCTTGAAAACCGCTATCCGGAGCAGCTGAGCGGCGGCCAGCAGCAGAGGGTTGCACTTGCAAGGGCACTCGTTATCGAACCCGAGCTCCTCCTTCTCGATGAACCCCTGAGCAACCTCGACGCCAAAATAAGGGAGAGGCTGAGGGGAGAGATAAGAAGAATCCAGCGTGAGCTCGGGATAACGACGATTTATGTAACCCATGATCAGGAGGAAGCCATGGCCGTGAGCGACAGGATTGCGGTTATGAACATCGGAAAAATCGAACAGGTTGGAAAACCCCTTGAGCTCTACTACAACCCGAGAACAGAATTCGTTGCAAGGTTTTTGGGCATGTCAAACATTCTGGAGCTCCACTCAGACGGAGAAAAGGCATGTCTGGGTGATCTATGTTTCAAAACCGGAAAAGCTGGAAAGGTGAGGATATTTTTCAGGCCGGAGAGCGTTTATATCAAAGATGGCAACGATGCAGAAATAACGGGTTATGAGCTCCTTCCGGGGAGAATAAGGCTTAAACTGGAAATTGAGGGACGAACCATAACCGCCGAGAGATTTCTGAACGAACTTCCATTTACACCGGATAGGATGCCCGAAAGGGTCGGTGTTGAAGTCAGGAGCTTTGCGGTTTTATAGGGCCTCAGCTGGATTCCCTTCATATCTGCACTGCCCCCAATAAACATGTATGTGTCTAA
>JALSON010000224.1 GCA_026986455.1 Thermococcaceae archaeon
CTCCATGGTATGAAAGGCGCCAAAACTTTTAAATCTCCCGGAGCCAAGTTGAGACTATGAAGGCACGTCCTGCCGTGGTAATCCTCGTGATGGTATCCATCGTGGCACTGCTTTTGGCATATACGCCGCGGACTTTTTTTGAGGGGATTGCATTTTCGAGAGCAGACAATGCAAGGCTCCTCTTTGAGAGGAACGACGTAATCGGCGGGGCAAAGGTTCAAATCTCGCTCGATATAACCTTCGAGGGATGGAACGCCACCATCACAGGAGTCCAAGAGATTGAGCTCTCCCTAAAGTCGCCTGTTGTTGTTCCCCTACTCTTTGAGAACTCGTCCATTTTGAGCATGAGGATTGAGAGGATTGAGGTGAGCGGCGCGGAAGCGGCTTTAAAGGCCTTTTATGATGGAAGATACGGTCTCATTCTACTCAGGATAACCCCAATTGAAGAGGTCCAGCGGATTAGGATATTCTACACCACCAATTACCAACCTCTACTGGATATAGACAGGAGGGATCCAATTGAATGGGAAATGAAGCCAACTGAAGATTCCTTTTATCTCCCGCCTGAAGCCTACATGCCTGTTCTCCAAGTAAAAGGGAATTTCACAATGAATGTGAGGTCATATCCGAAAGGATATACTCTTGCAGGCCTCCTAAAATTACCGAGCGCCCAGTACAGGCCCCTTCTTCCCGAGAATGCCACATTTCATACCGGCGGGAGCAGGCTTTATATCCTCCTCGGAAGGTGGAATGTTTACAGGAAGAGCGTCGCAATAGGCGGGAAAAATGTGAAGGTAATAGCACTCACCGATGAGGGGAGCTGGGTTGTCGATGAGCTTGCAAAAATACTCAAAGTTTATTCTTCCTATCTCATTCCCTATCCCTATGATGAGCTGATATACATACGGTTTAAAGGACATGGCGGATACAGCGGGCATGGCCTTTACGGTGGAGCGCTGGCAACTCGGTTTAATAAGGTGGTTCCTCATGAGGTCGCCCACAACTGGTTTGGAGCATATGCAAACCTCTGGATACTGAATGAACCCTTTGCCACGTACATCTCAGTTTCTCTGAACAATCTGACCCCTGAACGTGCGGATCTATGGGAGGGGCTCTGTTTCAGCTCAAAGAGAAGAACACCGATAGTCGAGATGAACGGGGTGGATATATCCCGGATTAGCGACACGACCGCAAACCTCTACTACCGCGGCGGCTTTGCTCTTCGCTCCCTCCAGTTCGTCGTTGGAAACGGGACATTCTTTAAAGGGTTAAGGGAGCTCCTTGAGGTGTGCCACGTCAGGAACTGCACCAAAACTGAAGAAACGCTAAGCCTTTTCGAGGGAATCCTTGAAAACATGACCGGCGAGAACTTGGGGTGGTTCTTCAGGGAGTGGTTTTATACCGCCGATTATCCAAACTTCACGGTTTCCAATCTAACTCTCGCTAAAAATGGGGAGCACTACACCCTAACACTCGGCATAAGCGAGAAAAACGGCTTTGCGATGCCCCCTGAGGTGAAGATTGTCACACCCGCGGAGAACATAACGAAAAGGATTTTCGTGAATGGATCGGCGGTTTTGGAGGTTGAGACCGGGGAGAGACCCTTAATGGTGATTTTGGATCCCAACGACTGGATCGCAAACGTCAACGGCTCATCCTACAGACTCAACTGGGAAAAACTCGCATTCGAGAAAATCAAAAAAGGGGAAATGGAGATCAGCGGAATAAGAATACTCATCAACTGACTCATGTGTTTAAATGCCCGTCGAACTCCTCGCCTGCCACGAAGTCGGCATACCTTTTATCCAAACGTTTGCTCACGTAGGGCCCGTCCTTCCTGTAGCCGAACTTCCTGTAGTAGCCCCTAACACCGACGCCGCTTATGATGAGCATCTTCTTAACGTCGAACTCCGCCCTCGCTATCCTCTCCGCCTCGGCCAGAAGCTCCTTACCATAGCCGCGGTGCTGCCACTCATATCTGGGCTTCCCCCCTATGGGCACCAAGGGCCCGTAGACGTGGAGCTCCCTTACAATGGCCGAGGGGATGCGGTTGATTTCCTTCCTGTGGGCTTTCTCGCTCGGTATCCTCAATCTCAGGAAGCCTATCAAAATGTCGTTCTTAACGTCCTCGAAGCTCAGGAATATCTCATGCCCCCCGCTCGCCTCGTAGTCCTCCCTCAAAAGCTTCACATGCTCAACCTCGGGCTCCACCCCGAACTTCTGCATCATGTGGCCGACTTCTCTAAAACGGATTTCTCTTGGGCGAATACCGCGCTTCACAAGCTCGTTAAACACAAGCTGGCCGAGGTTGGAGTGTTTGACCCCATCAACTATGAGCTGAACCGGAATGTCGCGCTGAATTCTCATCACCCTAACCCACTTGGGGAAGAGCTTATAGGCCTCAACTAAGAGTTCAAGGGCTTCCTCGGTGCGGTAGGGCTTGTATCTTCCCTCCTTCCACCAGCGGTAGAGGGGGGCATCTGCGGTAACGAGG
>JALSON010000225.1 GCA_026986455.1 Thermococcaceae archaeon
GGGAAATACTATGAGCCTGAAATTGACAGGAAGGAGGCGGAGAAAGAGGCCATCAGCAAAGTCGTGGAGGCCATCAGGAAGGAGGCCAGCGATTCCGGAGATTGGTTCAGTGAGGAGAGACTTAACCTCGATGTTCATTACCAGGGGCTCGTGCATTATCCAATCTGGGAGGTTCATTATGAATACGGGGGCGAGGAATTCCACGGTTTTATCGACGGAGCTGATGGAAGGGTGATAGAGGCCGAATATCCGATGACCAGCGAGGCCAGAAAGAAGGCAGGAGTGCTTGGAGGTGGAGTTTTAGCCGCAGGTATAGTAGCAGGTATCATCTTTGGGACGATTGGAGGCGTCTGGGGCTTTTTGGGAGGATTTATACCGGGGCTGGCAGGCGCTGTTCCAATACTCTTTAAGAGTGCCCACAGAATCCAGAGCACAGGTCAGATAAGGAGGGTTTATGAGCACATACATTTCAGACCGTAGGAGGTGTTTGGATGGGAAGGGAAACCTCAATATTTGAAAAGATTGAACTCATCATTCCGGGTTTCCACGGCTACAAGAGGAAGGAACTCCTCAGGGAGGATGACAGGCTCGTCCGGGGCAAAGTGGCCGAACTGCTCGAACAGGCAAAGAGGGAACTTGAAAGGGCTCTCCAGAGGTGTGCCATGGCTGGCTGTCCCCAGCTTATGGCCATTGAGAATCTCAGAAAGAAAACGATGATGCTGGAGGGAAAGATCAAACATGCCGAAGCCGGTTACAGGGGCTATTTTGACAGGATTAAGTTCAAAGAGGATGAGCTGAAAAGATTGATTGAATATGATGTTAGCATGATTGAGGACGCACAGGCCGTACTTGAGGGAGCTAAGGCCGTGAGCGCGGCAGTGTCCAATCCCCAGCAGCTTGGAACGGCAGTTCTAAACCTCGAAGACAAGCTTAATGAACTTGAAGGTGTTATATCCAGCAGAATGAGCTTTGCGGCGGGTGAATGAGATGGTGACTGTTATTGAATGGGTCAATCCTGGAGAGGATGAGATAATATGGCGCTATCCGAACGAAGTCATCAAATGGGGAAGCCAGCTGATACTTCATGAGTATGAAGTGGCAGTATTCATGAGGGATGGAAAAATCTATGATGTTCTCGGCCCTGGAAGGCACACCCTGACGACGCAGAATTTACCTCTGCTCTACAGGCTCGTGGGCGGAGGCAACAGCCCCTTCAAGGCTACGGTTATATTCGTCAGCACAAAGCAGTTTCAGGGCCGCTACGGGGGAGAGACGCAGACGAGGGAGCTTGCGCCGATTAAGTACTACGGGGTTTACTGGTTCAAGGTTGGTGATCCGGTTCTCTTCATAACCGAAGTCGTTGGAGGTCAGGGGCTCTATGATGCCGGTGATGTTACAAAGTTTGTCAGGGCATACTTCAACGAGAACATGATGAAACACCTCTCCGCCTACTCAATAGTCGACCTCTTCCAGAACCTCGATATGGTTAGCACTCAGGTTAAGGTTAAGCTCCTCGAAGACTTCCGCAGACTGGGCCTTGAGCTGGTTGATGTTAAAATCGAGGGGGTCAACACAACCGACGAATGGAGGCAGAGGCTCTTCTGGATTATGCAGACGGGCAACGCACAGTATGTCATGCAGATGGACACCACCAAGCAGGTGGCGGCTGAGCTCGGAAAGAGCCAAGGGGCGGCAGTTGGAGCGGGGATGATGCTGATTCCCCAGCTGATGCAGCCGCCTGCCCAGCCCTATGCTGGCGGGGCGGCTCCTCCGGCAGGGCCCCAACCGGCCGCTCCAGCAGCACAGCAGGGGGAGATATGCCCGTACTGCGGGAAGCAGATTCCCCCCGGAGCGGGGTTCTGCCCCTACTGCGGGAAGCAGATACACCGGTGTCCCAACGGCCACATAGTTCCGGAGGGTGCGAGGTTCTGTCCTGTATGTGGGGCGAAGATTGAGTGAGCTTTGTTTTTCAGCTCTCTTCTTCTTTCCCTAACGTGTGTTTCAAACTCTCTTCCGCGATTTCCACCAGATCATCGGACGTCAGGACCTCAATTCCCTCAGGCTCCCGCTCGAGGACATCTTTATCCGGAACAACGAGAACCTTCCTGCAGTCGAAGCGGGAAAGCTTTTCCTCGATTTTCCTCACTTCCTCCCTCTTTACCCTCTCCTTCCACTTAACCTCACCAACAAGTTCAAGCCTCTTGAACCCCTGTAAAGCCACGTCAAGCTCAAGCTCCGGAAGTTCAACGCTCACCCTCCTCAAGCCGTAGGCCTTGGCGAGTAAATCAGTCATAAAGTCCTCCACATGCTTCGGAAGCTTATAGTCCACCGCCTTTCTTATGAACTCCGCGGGCGTTTCAAGCTCCGTGTAGGCGTATTTGGTTTCGAGGTAGAAGTGCAGGTCGAGGAGGGGTGAGGCATGCCGGTAAACGAACTTTTTGCGTCTCTTTCCATGAACCAGAAACTTGCGCAGGATTCCCATCTTC
>JALSON010000226.1 GCA_026986455.1 Thermococcaceae archaeon
AGTTCGGGCCTTCCGGGGTCTCAGTCGGACAGATTCTTCCCCAGTGGGTTCCGTGAAGGTCTCTGGCTTCAAAATGCGGCTGATCTCTGCTGAGCGGAGATGTTACACGCCTCAGGTGCGAGAGGGTCGACATATAGTTCGTCCTGTCGAGGAGCTGGCTCACACCGGTTCTTCCACCGGGCCAGGCGCCAGTTGCCAGGGCATGCTCGATTCTCTCGCTTAAAACATCGGGCCTGATGGAGTTCCTAACAAAGCGCTGGACGTTGTCGAAGGTGTATTTCTCGCCCTTCCTCTGGTAGGTCTTGGTCATCTGGTACTGCATATCCTTAACGAGCTGGCCGAAGGCAACACGGAAAAGGTCTCTAAGCAGATCCCCTGCAAGCTTGAGCCTCTTGTTTGCGTAGTGATCCTTATCATCCTCACTTCTCATGCCGAGCGAGAGCTCAAGAACCTTAAGGGTCATCATTCCGAGGTAGTATGCCTTCTTTATTCTGTCCTCCTCCTTCACTCCCATGTGGGGCAGGAGGTTGTTGTCTATGATGTGCTGGGCCCTCCTGAGCCTGTACTCCTTTGGCTGTCCCGGAAGAGCGAGCTTTCCTATGTAGTCAAGCGCCTCCTCCTGGGTGGTTATATCGCTGGCATCTTCGAGGTTGTCGAAGAGAACCTGCTGGATTCTGGGGTCGTTACTGACCGCATCGACTATCTCCTTATCGCTCTTAAGGCCGAGGGCGCGCATTACATAAACGAACTTAACCGGCCTCGGAACGTTCGGGATGTTCACATAGAGGATGCTGTCCTTTCTCCTCTCGACCATTATCAGAGCCCTGTAGCCGTGCCTGTATGAGAAGCACTTTGCAAGAACCCTGTTCTGACGTTCATCCCTCTCAACAAGGGTTTTGTTCGGTGCCAGATCTTCAATCGAAACTATAACCCTCTCAGAACCGTTAATAATGAAATAACCTCCGGGATCCTTGGGGTCTTCCCCAAGCCTGACGAGCTCATCGTCGCTGAGGCCATAAAGCCTGCATGCCTTGGACTTGAGCATTATAGGAAGCTCTCCTATCCTGACTTCCACAGCCTCCTGCTCTATCCCGTTGATGACCGGAATCAGCTCAAGGTAGACCGGTGCCGAATAGGTTAAATTCCTTATCCTCGCATCCATGGGGTAAAGGGGCTTTTTCTGTCCCTGTGCCTCCTGAAATTCCGGCTCGCCGAGGCGCACCTTTCCGAACTTCACCTCGAAATTCGGGATGTCCGGTTTCAGCCCGCCGTACTCGTGAATGACCTCCTGCATGCCGTAGTCAATGAAGGCATTGTAAGAATCAAGGTGCTGCCTTACCAGTCCGTTTTCCTTCCAGTACTGCTCCATAACAATCCACAAATCATCCGGAGTAACATCTACAACGGTGGGTCCCCTCATGATCTCACCTCAAAATTCAATCCTCAACAACAAGCCTGTAGTAGTAGTACACGCCTGCTGTTGGGCTTTTCCTCCTGATTTCAATAACGTCCCCGGGCTTTGCCTCAAGAGCAATAACAGCGGGATCCGAAGCCTTGATCTGCGGAAGCTGGGAAATCCTGATCCTGTACCTCTTGAGCAGTTCCTCTTTCTCCTCTTCGCTCAATATCCTGTGTTCGGGAACTAATTGATGAGTAAATATATCAAATCCTTTTTTCGCCGCCACCGAGAATTGCCCCCTCAAACTTTTTTAGAATAATTATCACTACCTCCGAACTTTGGCTTCTCCTATATAAGCTTTTCGTGTAGAAGGTGATGAAAGGAGGTTTATAATCATTGCGAAAACTTTAAGAACCTCTTTCAGGGCTTAAAAGTCACATTGATGTACATCATAGGACATTGAACCCGCAGGGAGAATATGTGGAGCCCCGGGCGGGATTTGAACCCGCGGCCTGCGGATTACAAGTCCGCCGCCCCGCCAGGCTAGGCTACCGGGGCACCGATTTAAAAAGTCCCCAGTGCATATATAAACTTTTCGATGAAGGGGCGATTTAAAAGCTTCAGTCGCTGAAATTCACCCAACCGTAATCTTTATAAATCCACCCTTCATTCCCTATCTTGGGTCGTGCCGCCGTAGCTTAGTTGGTAGAGCGCCGGACTGTTAATCCGGTGGTCCCCCGTTCAAGTCGGGGCGGCGGCGCCATTGTGGGCCCGTAGCTCAGCCTGGTCAGAGCGCGCGGCTCATAACCGCGTGGTCGGGGGTTCAAAGCCCCCCGGGCCCACCATAGGAAACTTTTGCCAAGCAAAAGTTTCATCAAAGTTCGTAGCTCCTTCTTGAAGTGCAAGTTCTCAAAAGGGGTTTCTTACATTAAACGTATCGTTTTAAGTGAGAACCTATCGAGTGGATTTCTTCGAGAGTTGTTTTTCACAAATGAATTCTTTTCAGGATTAATTCTCAGAGGGGGTTCGAGTTTTTAGCGCTCCTTTGGAGCGCGGTTTGAGTGAAACCCACATGGAAACGGCCTGTTTGATGAATCCAAAATTCCTAACGGCTGGGTTTTGAGTTGAAATCTCACTTCAAGAGTACCCTGTTGAGGAATTACAAACTTTGATCAAGCTTTTCCCAAAAGCTTGTGGGCCTGCGCGACATTGAAGCTTTTCCCGCAACTTTATTCGAACATCTTAACAGATGGCAGAAAGATTTAACAAAAAGAAAAAGCGGGCTTCAGAAATCGACTTCGCCCTTTTCCCTGAGCTCCCTGTACATCCTCCACGTGATTATCGGCCTCTTTGTGGCCAGGACATCATCCACCCTTTTCACCGCTGTGTTATACGGTGCCCCTTTGACTTTCTCCGGCTCGGTGTAGGCTTCTTCGCTTATCTTCTTCAGGACGGAGACATAGTAGTCAAGCTCCTCCTTCGTGGCGCTTTCCGTTGGCTCTATCATGAGGGCCTCATGGACGATGAGCGGGAAGTATATCGTGGGTGCATGCAGTCCGTGGTCGAGCAGGCGTTTGGCGACATCCAAGGCACTCACACCCGTTTCCTTCTTCATCGGCTCCGCTGAAAACACAACCTCATGCTTTCTGAGCTCTTTATGGGGCAGGCCGTAGCCTCTCGTCCCCTTCAGCTTCTGCGTGAGGTAGTTTGCATTGAGGACCGCGATTTCACCCGCCTCCTTCAGGCCCTCCCTGCCCATTATCTTCAGGTAGACGAGCGCCCTCACCATTACGGAAAAGTTGCCGTAGAACTCCTTGACCTTTCCTATGCTCTTCGGAAGGTCATAGTTGAGGTAGTACCTCTCACCATCAAACTCGACCACCGGGACGGGCAGGTATTCCTTTAAAAAGTCCTTGACGCCTACAGGACCGCTTCCGGGCCCTCCACCTCCGTGCGGCGTTGAAAAGGTCTTGTGCAGGTTCAGATGGACAATATCAAATCCCATATCACCCGGTCTGACCCTTCCGAGAATTCCGTTGAGGTTTGCGCCGTCGTAGTAGAGCAGACCCCCGGCTTCATGAACCATCTCAGCTATCCTGAGTATGTCCTCCTCGAAGATTCCAAGGGTGTTCGGATTTGTGAGCATTAATCCGGCCGTCCTCTCGCTCAGGGCACTCTCAAGGGCATCTAAATCCACCATCCCCTGCTCATTTGAAGGAATCTCCACGACCTTAAAGCCCGCCATAGCAGCGGAGGCCGGGTTTGTCCCGTGGGCCGAATCCGGCACGAGTATCTCCGTTCTCTTGGTGTCCCCTCTGTCCATGTGGTATGCCCTGATTATCATTACCCCAGTGAACTCACCGTTCGCTCCCGCAGCCGGCTGAAGGGTGAAGCGATCCATGCCTGTAATCTCCTTGAGCCACTGTTCCAGCTCCCACATGATCTGAAGGGCTCCCTGAACCGTTCTCTCGTCCTGATACGGATGGATAAAGGCAACCTTTGGATGTCCGGCTATTTCCTCGTTTATTTTTGGATTATACTTCATTGTGCATGAGCCGAGAGGATAGATGCCCGAATCAACTCCGTAGTTCATTTCGCTCAGATGGGTGTAATGCCTCACCACCTCGGGCTCGCTAAGCTCCGGGAGGTTGAGCTCTTTTCTCACGAGTCCCTCGGGAATCCGAACTTCAACATCCTCAATCGGCTCCGGCATTGTGTAGCCAATCCTGCCGGGCTTTGAAAGCTCAAATATAAGCGGTTCATCCCATTTGGCCTGCCTGTACATCTCCATCACCTCACAGCTCCGCCTCGTTTATTATCTCTCCCAGCGCGGATACTAAACCATCAACCCACTCTTTCCTCGTCGTTTCTGTTACTGCAAACAGAGCGCTTTCCCCGAGCTCCGGGAAGTGTTTTCCAAGGTAATATCCTCCATGAATGCCCCTCTCCAGCAGCCGCTCGTGGATCACATCATAGGGAATCTCAAAGCCAACCGGCACGTCCTTGAAGTTTATGCCGTCAAATGGCATCTTTCCGACATCACCCATGCGCTTCTTGAAGTAGGCGGTGTTCTTAAGTATGACCTCACCGAGCTTCTTCAGGCCCTTCGGCCCCAGGGTTGCCAGGTGTATCGCAGCTGCAACCGCAACGAGGGCCTCATTCGAGCATATGTTTGATGTGGCCTTTGCCCGTCTTATGTGCTGCTCTCTCGTCTGCAGTGCCATAACAAAGGCTCTCCTACCCTCTTTATCCTTTGTCATGCCTATTATTCTGCCCGGCATCTGTCTGATCAGCTTCTTGTCGTTTCTCACGGCAAAAAAGCCTGCCCTCGGGCCCCCAAAGTTCATCGGATTTCCAAAGAAGGCTGCCTCTCCTATCGCTATATCAGCCCCGTAGTTCCCTGGAGCTTCGAGTATTCCCAGGCTGGTTGGGTCAGCCCCCACAATAAAGAGTGCCTTTGCATCATGGGCTATTTCTCCAATGGCCCTAACCTGCTCCTCAATCAATCCGAAGAAGTTGGGGACTTCCACATAAACGCCTGCCGCACCTTCAACGCTCTCCTTGAGCTTTTCAATGTCAACCTGCCCCTTCTCATCCCACGGGATGTACTCTATCTCAATACCCGCTCCTTCAACATACGTCTCCAGCGTCATCCTCTTCTCTGGGCTGAGGGCTTTAGGGACTATGAACCTGCTTTTCTTTGTGAATCTCGCTGCCATTCTTGCGGCCTCTCCGAGGGCACTTCCCCAGTCGTACATTGAAGCGTTGACAACCTCAAGCCCGACCAGCTCCCCGATAAGGCTCTGGTACTCGAAGAGGGCCTGGAGCATTCCCTGGCTGATTTCCGGCTGATAAGGAGTGTATGCCGTCAGGAACTCGCTCCTTTCAATGAGATACTTTACATGGGCCGGGATGTAGTGGAAATAAGTTCCAGCGCCAAGGAATGAGGGCATCTCCAAGACGGTTCTGTTTTTCTCCAGAATTCTGTTCATCTCAAGGAAAACTTCATATTCGCTCTTCCCCTCCGGAAGGCTGAACTCCTTCAGAACGCCCCGTGGGACATCAGAAAAGAGCTCTTCAGTCGAACTGAAGCCTATCTCCTCAAGCATTTCCCCTTTATGTGCTGAATTAGGGATGTAGTGCTTTCCCATTGGCATCACCTTTAAGATTTACATCTAATCCTTTGCACCTCAATAAATATATGCTTTGTGGGTTCGTTTTTAATGAGAATCAGTTGCCCGAAAATACCGGGATCACAACGAAAAAGCTTAAAGCCAGACCTCACCCTTTTTCTCTGGTGGGTGAGAACGGGATGATTATAGGCTTTGATTTCGATGGAACGCTGGTGGACAGCTATTCCGTGATAGAGGAAGCCTTTAAACGGGCTCTGGAGAGACATTACAGGTGGCTGCCATTTAAGGGCATCTGGGCGAGGTTTTTCACCAGAATAGAGCTTCACTTTGAAAAGCCGAAATACGGAAGGCACAGCGGTAAGGTGAAATCTCCATTCTTCCTGAGGACGAAGTTCGCCAGGACATGGTTTGAGGAGAGGGCAAAGCTGACGAAGATTCTGGATGATGCAGACGAACTGATCAGAACGCTCAGAGAAGAAGGGCACACCGTGATATCATTCTCGGCGGAAGATTTCATTGATGGGATGAAGGAGAGGAGGCTAAAGATTGCGGGCCTGTATGAGCTCTTTGATGATATCATTGTCTTCGGAAAGGAAATAACTCTGTGTGAGGCATTTCAGCTTTTGCGGGAGAAGTATGGAGACGAGGTTTTTGTATGGGTGGATGACAAGCCGTGGCGCTTTATCGGGAGGGGCGATGAAAACACGGAGTTTGTGTGGTATTACTTCCCGCCGACGGCCAGATTTGTGGAGGAGAAACGGGAGCTGCTGGCTGCAATTCCACGCCTCCATGTGATAAGGGATCTGTGGAGCATCCGGGATGTCGTTGAGAGAATAAAGCAGGAGAGGGGGCTCCGCTAAATCCTGCAGCACATGTCCCGCATCGGAGTTAGTTTTAAAATGTTTGCATCATACGGGAGGATATGAAGCCCGTCCCTCTGCCCGGGAAAGCCCTCCGGCTCGGGAGGAACCTGATAATAGCAGACCTGCATCTTGGTTACGAGGCCAGCATGGCGAGGGAAGGTGCATACCTGCCGAGCACGCTCCGCAGCACCGTTGCCTCCCTAAAGCGGCTTATTGAGAGAGAAAAACCGAAGAGATTGATAATAGATGGGGATTTGAAACACTCCTTTGTGCCCTTCAGGAGGGAAAAAGCCGAACTTGAGCTGTTCCTCTCCGAGGTTTCCCCGCTGGTTGATGAGGT
>JALSON010000227.1 GCA_026986455.1 Thermococcaceae archaeon
TAATAACCATCTATTATGTCCTTGAGATAAACACGGGCAGCAGGCAGACGCTTCTTCATTCTGACCACCACACAAGTGCATTTTCAAGTTTCGGAAGAATCTTCCTTTCAAGCTCCTGAATTTCCTCCAGAGCTTCAAGATCAGCGTCGCTGAAGTCCTGAATGGCCTCCCCGTAGATGTGCATCTCCTCATTCCTGATTATCCTCCCGACAACCCTGACAGTGCGTCCAATTTCGGGAAGGACGTTCTCCTCGCTTTCTATTATGGCAACTCCAGTCCCATCATCGAGCCAGAAGAGATAATCGAGCTTATCAACCTTGACAACCTTGCCTATGAGGGCCACCCTCGTGTCCTCTTCGGATATATCCCCTATCTTCCTCTCAACAGCTGGCTTTCTGCGTCTGAACCTTATCTCCTCCATCTCACTCCACCTCCCTGAGAGCAGCCTTAAGCTCCCTCCTTGTTCTGGCAAGCTCCCGCCTGTAATCAACCTCGTCCCATGAGGACGCCTTGAGCAGTAGGCCGAGGAATTTATCGTCAACGACGTTTCCCCTGACCACAATCTCCCTGCCGAGGAGGTGATAGAACTCCTCATCCGCAAGCTTCCTGCTGGCTTCCTTAATTGTTAGCCCCTCCTCCACAAGCTCCTTCAGCTTTTCGGAGATTTCCTCAGGGTCTCTTCCGAGGAGCTCGGCCGCATCATCCCCGAAAAGGGTTGCTCTTATGTAGCCGGTCGAGTCGTCGATTCCAAAATCCAGGATGGTGATCTTCACAGGCTCAACTGCTCCATGCTCCACGCATATCCACGATTCCGTCGATGCATCATAATCAACCCTCTTTCTGCACTGGGGGCAGGCATCATAGACTGTAACGCGGTACAGCTTTGCCACTGTGCCCCGAATTTCCACAAAACGCTCTCCCCCCATGAGATCAGCTATTCTAACCCTCTGATAATTGTATGTGCGCACCGACTCAATCGGGGGAATTTCCGCAACCCTTGGATCCTCCGGATTAACGATTATCCTGCTCCTGAAATTAACGTGGAGCTCCGGCAGCTCTGTGAGGCCTTCCCTCACCGAAGCATCTATAACCTTGACGACGTCACCCACCTTAAGCTCGCCATAGTATTTGGCTGCCTGAGCGTCCCAGAGAACTATTCTGGCCTTTCCGGTGCTGTCATACAGGAGGAGGCTCGCCACATGCCCCCTGCTCCCGTCTTTTTTCTGGTACTCCCTCAACGGATATTTACGGAGAATCCTCCCGACTATGTTGACTCCCCTCATCCCGGGAACAAGATCAGAGATGTGCATGAGAGGAGGGGCCTCCTCAAGACCGACTCCGAGCTCATCGGCAAGCATTGCAGCGGCAGCGTGATCGGAAATCCCGTGTCTGGCACTTAGTTCCCTTATCCTTTCCTCAATTTCTTTTGCACTCATACCGGTTTCCTTTCGTATCCTTTCAACTATCCTCTCCTTAGTAAGCACGGCCATATACACTCACCTAAATAGTAATTTATTCAAAGGTTTTTAAACTTTTCTTTAACACCCGAGATTAAAGAGAATGGGAAGGAATTTCTTTTATCGCAGGAAACAAGGAGATTAGAACTCACTGGTCGGTTTCTGAGAGTGTTCTGCCTTTCTCAAGTTTTTCAATGAGGTCTGCATACTCGGCATGAACAACCTTCTTGAAAGCCTCCTTTATTATGAGCGGGTCATTCTCAGGGAATCCATAGAGCTCTGCAAATTTTGGGGTAGTTCCCAAGAGCTTCGTGCGTTCGTAGGGCTCAGCGTAGATAAGCCCCATCTCAAGGAGCTTCCTTATATGCTCGTAGGCCTGACTTCCCCTGAGCTTTACAAGTTTGCTCTGCTCTATCGGCTGGAGGTATGCAATCAGCGCAAGGGTCTTGAGCTCGCCGGTTCTCAAATCCGGCCGCGGCATCAGGTGTATAACCCTCTGGGAATATTCCTGTCTGACCTGCATGACGTATTTATCGCCGAGAACCCGGACAACCTCAATGGCACTTTTTCGTTCGGCATATTCAGCCGCTATAAGCTCTATCAGCTTCTCCAGATAATCCTGGGATTTTATCCCCAGCGCCCTTGACAGCTCTTTAACGCTTAAAGGCCTGCCTGAGACAAAAAGAGCCGCCTCAACCAGAGCCTTATCCTCAATTAACCCCATGATTATCACCTCTTATTCAGGGGATTGGATGTGGAAAGCTATAACCTTTTTGTTCTTCACTGTCGTTTGTTCTTCGCCCTGATACTGCCGGACTGTGATGTGTTCCTTGGAGGTATCATCGGGCACAGCATAGGGAACCGCAATCTTTATAAACTAAACCCGATAGGTCAATAGCGGTACGGCGGTCATAGCGGCGGGGTCACACCCGGTCTCGTTTCGACCCCGGAAGTTAAGCCCGCCAGCGATCCCGGGTGTACTGCCCTCCGAGAGGGGGCGGGAAACCGGGGACGCCGCCG
>JALSON010000228.1 GCA_026986455.1 Thermococcaceae archaeon
CTTCTTTGCCGTGGAGTTGTAGAAGACCCTTGAGAAGTTAACCGCAACCACGATGTTGTGACCCACGGGCTCGTCGCCAACCTTCAGACCCACATCGGGCATATCAACGGCATTGAGCTTGTAATACTGGCCATAATCCTCTATGAGAACGCTGTGGTACTCAACGGGCACCGTCACCTTGACGGCATATGATCCCTCCGTTATCCCCTGGAGAACGAGAAACGCCCCGAGCTTTGAGCCGGCGATTGCATCCTCCCCTATGTGGAGCGGAACGCCGTTGACTATCTTCGTTGTCGGGAGAACTATCACTGAATTCGCCGAGTTGATCTTAAAGCTGTAGCCCTGTGCCATTCCAAGCGTGGCGGCCAGAAACAGCAGGGCGGTTAAAACTGCAATCCCCTTCTTCATATGTAATCACCAGTTATAGAATTTCCCCCGAAGGTTTATAACTTTTCCCGGTTAAAAATACCCCGCGATGATGAGTGAATCCAATGCTGATGGGTGATGAAAACCAGACCTGAGCACGGTGAATGGGCATGATCGTGATAACGGGCACAAGGTATGATACTGTTCTGGAGGAATTCAACCACAGGAAGATTCTGTTTCCCGAATACGGAAAGAATAGAGAGCAGCTGAAGGATTTCGTGGCTTCCCTAACCGGGGACGAAATAATCGTGACGGCCAGCCTGGAGCTGATAGACCTTCTCCTCGGCGGATTCGAGGGGCTGGTGGTCTATTCAGACACGGGGAAATCCCTGACGTTCGATGAGGCCTACGGCCTGCGGAAGTACCTGGACTTCGACCTGAGGGGAGGTCAAATCGGAGAATCCTCAAAGGTTTCAGTGCTCTTTGTTGAGGGAAAAACTGACTCGAAGTTTTTTAAGGCAGCGTATAAAAAGGTCTTTGGATTCAGGGAGGCAAGAAAAAGGGTTCCCGCAAATCTGAAGCTCATAGAACGTCTTTTTGAGAGGGACAACTACGAGCTGGTGGTTAGGGATGGCTCGTATATTGCAGTAATCCCAAGCGAGGGAAATTCCGGCGTAATCAGAAACCTCGGGAATTTCCTCAGGGCGATGGAGGTCTTTGAGTTCAGGGTGGATAAGATAGGGCTGGCAATTGACATAGACGAGAGCAGAGAACAGGTGATGGAGTCAATAACCGGCAGGCTGTCCTCCTTCAGCCATCAAAAGTCAGGAGGTAAATTTATTGTTGGGGGAACCTCCGTAATCCCCCTGCTGATCGGGGCAAAGATCGAGCTGAATCCATGCATAGAGTGGCAGAAGCCTGCGGTTGAGGACTTTATGCTGGCGGTGCTGCAGGCGGATGGAACCCTGGAAAAGATTGAGCGGGCTATAAACATTCTGTGCATCGACCTTAAAAGGAAGCTCAGACCAAAGGAGGTAATTTACCTGGCAATGGCGGCAAAGAAGTTCTGGGGAAACCTTGAAGGGTTCTACGAGATGACGATAATGAGAACCCCGCGCTGGAAAATGGAAAAAATCCTGAGGAGGGGCGGCATATACGAGGTGATGCAGGAGGTGATCCCGTGAAGCTGGTATCATTTGACGTCTGGAACACTCTCCTTGACATAAACCTCATGCTCGATGAGATTGCCGTTGCCATAGCAAAAATCTCCGGTCAGTGCGTGGCGGATGTTGCCCTTGCGGTGGCGAATGCGAGGGCCGAGATCAAGGGAAGACGGAAGAACAGACAGGGAAAGGCTGAAAGGGCGCTGGAGGAAAGTCAGGAGCTTTTGGCAGAAATTCTGGGGGTTGACGTCGAGATTGTGAAAAGGGCGGCGGCGAGGGCCACGCTTAACGTGGATGAGGAGATAGTCCTTCCCGGGGCGAAAGAGGCACTTGAGGGTGTTAAAAGAAAAAACCTGAAGGTCACTGTTACGGGAAACGTCATGTTCTGGCCCGGCTCCTACACGAGGCTTCTGCTGGAGCGCTTCGGACTGATGGACTGCATAGACAAAACATTCTTCGCCGACGAGGTCTTAGCATATAAGCCGATGCCAGAAATGTTCCAGAAACCGCTCGAAGTTTTTAACATCGAGCCATCGGAGGCCATTCACATCGGTGATACCTACGCTGAGGACTTTGAGGGAGCTTTAAAGGCCGGCCTCTGGGCGGTCTGGATAAACCCCGGGGCCGAAAAGGTTAGAAAAATCCACGGGCGGGGCTTTGATGTACCCTCAGTGGATGGGATTTTAGAGGTGCTGGGGAGGATAGAAGCGGGAAGTATTTAAAGTTGGCAGGAAAAGTATGATCGGTGAAAGCATGAGCGAGGTAATTGAAAGGTTGGAGCGAATTGAGCGACTACTTGTAACGCTAAACGCCAAGATAGACAACTTTCTTGGCTACGAAGATTTGACAGAAAAAGAACGGGACGAACTCAAAAAAATGCGTGATGAAGTCAGGAGAGGAGAGTTCGTTCGCTTTGAGGAGCTTTTTGAGGAGTGAAGTATGTA
>JALSON010000229.1 GCA_026986455.1 Thermococcaceae archaeon
GAGCTTCTGACTGGAAGGCCTCCCTTCGAAGGGGAGGACTTCGTCGAGGTGGCGTCGAAGATAACCCTTGAGGAGCCAGTGCCGCCGGGTCAGCTCAACCCCGAGGCGAAGCCCCTTGAGCCGGTCGTGATGAAGTGCCTCACGAAGAGGAAGGAAGAGCGCTACCAGTCGGTGGAGGGGCTTCAGAGGGATATAGCCGAGTTCCTCGGGAAGAACTACCGTGAGAACCTCAGCAGAAGCGTTTCGCTCAACGACCTGTCGAGGAGCGCCTACTACGCGGGCGAGCTGTTCCTCCTGTATCTGAAGCTCAACGACCTTGTTAATGCACTCAAGTATGCCGACGACCTGGCACACTACGCGAGAGGAGACGTGAGAAAAGAGCTGTTGGTCCTGAGGGAGCAGCTCAGGCTCCGCCTTGAGAACGGCCTCGACGTTCCGGAGGAGCTGGTCGAGAAGGCGGAGATAATAGTGCACAGAATAAAGCTTGGATTCAGTGGCGCCTGATACGGCACCGCCAATTCAGCCGGCCGCAGGTTTTAAACCTGTAAAGATTTTGCGGGAAAGATGAAACGCTGAAGGCTATATACTCCCCCTCTTTTATTTACTCCGTGCAAAATCGTGGGGCCGGAAATTTTTCAATTTTGCAGGCAGAAGGGTTAAATACTTTGCAATATTATAATTACTTTGGTGATGCGAATGGAAGAGGATGAGATGCACAAGGGACATGTGCATGAAGAAATGGAGTCCCACACAGAGATGGGCCATGAGATGGAGCATGAACATGGAAAGATGGAGGGCTACAAGCACTCCCACGCGGAGCACCATAAAATGATGATGGAGGATTACAAGAAGAGGTTTATTGTCTCCATGATACTGACGCTCCCGATACTGTTTCTGTCCACCATGATCCAGAAGTTCTTTGGATATACGGTTACATTTCCCGGTGACCACTACGTTCTCTTCGGTCTTTCGGCCATAGTGTACTTCTACGGCGGCTGGCCGTTCCTGAAGGGCATGGTGGATGAGCTGAGAAAGAAGCTCCCGGGCATGATGACGCTGATAGCCCTGGCAATCACGGTTGCCTTTTTCTACAGTGCGGCGGTAACCTTTGGCCTGCCCGGAAAGACCTTCTACTGGGAGCTGGCAACGCTTATTGACATCATGCTCATAGGCCACTACATCGAGATGCGCTCCGTTCTCGGCGCTTCAAGGGCCCTGGAGGAGCTCATAAAGCTCATGCCAACGGAGGCACACCTCGTAACGCCTGAAGGGGTGAGGGATGTTCCGGTCAGCGAGCTGAAGAAGGGCGACGTCGTTCTCGTCAAGCCCGGTGAAAAGATACCCTCCGACGGCATCATAGTTGAGGGGGAGACGAGTGTAAATGAGGCAATGCTGACGGGTGAATCAAAACCTGTCTATAAAAAGCCCGGAGACGAGGTTATCGGCGGTTCCATAAACCTTGAGGGTGCGATAAAGGTCAGGATAGAGAAGACAGGAAAGGACACCTACCTCATGCAGGTCGTTGAGCTCGTCAGACAGGCGCAGGAGACGAGATCAAGAACCCAGGATCTGGCAAATAGAGCGGCTTTATGGCTTACGCTCATAGCAATAACCGCAGGAACGATAACCCTCGGCACATGGCTTTACCTCGGGGAGCCCTTTGTCTTTGCAATTGAAAGGATGGTTACGGTCATGGTAATCACGTGCCCGCACGCTCTTGGCCTGGCGGTTCCTCTCGTGGTTTCGGTCTCAACCTCAATCTCGGCAAGAAAGGGGATACTGATCAGGAACAGGGAAGCCTTTGAGAGGGCGAAGGACGTGCAGGTTGTTGTGTTTGACAAGACAGGGACGCTCACTGAAGGAAAGTTTGAGGTTACGGAGATAATCCAGCTGGGCGAGCTTGGAGATGAAGAGATTCTTAAATATGCCGCTGCCCTTGAGGCCCAGTCAAGCCACCCGATAGCCCAGGGAATTGTTGAGAAGGCCAAGGAGCTCGGGCTTGAGCTTTACGATGTTGAGCAGTCCAAAGTTCTTCCGGGCAAAGGTGTCCAGGGCGTCATCAACGGAAAGGAAGTTCTCGTCGTCAGTCCCGGCTTTCTGAAGGAGAACGGGCTCCGGAGGGAGGACGAGCGCGTTAACAGGGTTCTGGAGCAAGGCAAGACCGTTGTCTTCCTGGTCATTGATGGAAAGCTCGCAGGTGCTCTGGCTTTAGCGGACAGGATAAGGCCCGAATCAAGGGAGGCCGTGAAGAGGCTCCACGAGATGGGCATAAAGGCATACATGCTCACAGGCGACAACGCCAAGGTTGCGAAGTGGGTTGCTGAGGAGCTCGGCCTTGATGGGTTCTTTGCAGAGGTCTTGCCCCACCAGAAGTCCGAGAAGGTCAAGGAGCTTCAGGACAAGGGCTTTGTGGTCGCAATGGTCGGCGACGGTATAAACGATGCCCC
>JALSON010000230.1 GCA_026986455.1 Thermococcaceae archaeon
TATCTACCGTCGAACTTCAGGTTCCTCATTTCCTCTCACCGGGTCTCAGAAGCCTGAATTTTATTGCTATTACCCCATATCTGTTCTCCTTCCACCTCGGATACATGCCGTGGAACCTCTTCAGAGCAGCATCAAAGCCCGGATTATCGGGGAATATCTTTTCAACGGGCTCCTCCCTCAGCACCTGTCTGAAGGTTTCGTATCGTTTGACGGTGGTAACCTCGGCGGGCACCTCTCCGTTGAACAGTATCTTATCCCCCGGTTTTATGCCTCTGAGCTGGGGGTAGGCGACTCTGACCTCAATCCTCTTTTTTCCGCCCTTTATCATGCTGAGGTATTCCTCCCTGACCCTGAGCTTATACACCTTCATCTTCCTCAACCCAAACTCTCAGCAGAGTTTAAAAGTTTAGCTGGGGAAAGTTTTAAAGCGTTTGATGACAAGATTATTCAAGGTGGGAACATGAGAAAAGCCCAGGCCGCTCTGGAGTATCTCTTCATACTGGCAGCAGCTCTGGTTCTGGTTGCCATGGCAGCGAGGGTTATACTCACCAGCACCAAAAACATCAACGAGGCAATAGCAAACTACACCCAATCCGTCAGGGAGCAGGTTCTGGAGAATCTGTGAGGTGGAAGGATGGGCGAACCGTTTCTGTCCGTTTTCACCATTAGTCCGGGTGCTCCGGCGGTCAGAAGGGATTTTTCCGGGAGGTAAAACGATGCAGGAGCTCCTTTTAATCATCCTCGGGATTGTTATGGGGATTCTCACATCATACACAGACCTTAAAACCGGCTTTATAGATGACCTCCACGTTTTCCCCTTTGCTGCGGCGGGCATTATATACTACCTCTACGAGGGTCTTTTTGTGAAGCATAACACCTTCTTAGCGTTTTCCGGTGTGATGGGTTTCGTTGCTGGCCTGCTTCTCGGTTTGCTCCTGTACTTTCTCGGAGGCTGGGCATCCGGTGATGTCGTTATCCTTGCGGGATTTTCAGCCCTTTTCCCATACGCCTCCAGCTATGCCAAGATTGCAGCTCCATACAGTGTTAATTATCCCCTCCATGCCGTTACATTAATGCTCAACAGCATCATAGCGATTTTTCCGATGGTGTTTATCTACGCCACGGGGGTCATAGTCATCCGCAGGAAGACCGGCGAGCTCAGGAAAATTCTCTTCAACCGGGCAAACCTCTCGGTTGAGGTCGCCCTCTGGATTATGGGTGCAATGGGCATCACACTGGTTCTGGAGAATGTCTCAGGCGCCGCCATTAACACGGCCCTCCGCTACGTCCTGACTGTCATACTGATCTTCATCCTCGGAAAAAGGAGGCGGGTGGGGGATGCCATCGGTGCGGCTTCTGTTGTTTACATGACCCACAGCTATGGAACCGTGGTAATAGCGTCATTTATCAGGCTGCTCGTTGTCCTTTATCTCTTCAAGGTATTTCTTTCGGTGGTATCTTTCATGAGACGGGAGGTTCTGATTGAGGAGAAACCCGTTGATGATATCAGGGAGTGGGATATCCTCGGAGAGTGGCTCTATGAGATGGACGGAAAAATCCTCAGGGACAGGGAGGGGTTTTTTGATAAACTAAAGAGGGCGGTTTCAGAGGGCAATTTAAGCCATCTGATGCCGAAATACGAAAATGTCATCGCATCCCCGACAGCTGAGGGATTAACCAAGGAGCAGATTGAAAAGCTCAGGCGGCTTGTTGAGGAAGGGAGGCTGGAAAACAGATTTCTGGTCAAAAAGTCAATGCCTTTTGCTCCGGCGCTGTTTTTAGGATTTCTTATTTCGGTCTTTTACGGCGATTTGTTCTGGTGGATATCCCTCAAGATGAGCGGTCTTTAAAGCTAACCAAGGAGTCCTTCGATGATTTCCCTGACCTCCCACAGGCTTTCGACGTTGTGATCCCCTTCAACCCCCTCGTGGGGATTTATGGCTATGCTGACGTCTGCCTCCATAAACATCGCTATGTCGTTGAAACCATCCCCAACGGCCACGGTAAGCTCGGGTTTCAGCTTCTCCTTGAGCTCCCTCAATATGGCTCCCTTGCTCTTAAAGTCCACTATGGGGTTTACCTTACCTGTAACGACACCGTTCTCATCGAAAATAAGCTCGTTGGCGAAGACATAGTCAACATCCAGCTCCCTGGCGATTCTCTCCGCAAGGCACATCAGTCCACTGCTCAGTATGGCTATTTTAAAGCCGTTTCTCCTGAGAAACTCTATGAGCTCCTTTGCACCATCCATGTACTCAACGCTTTCAGCCCACTCCATTATCTCCTCCCTCGTGTGTCCCCTCCAGAGGGATGCATCGAGCTCGGCCCATTTGACGTAATCAAACTCCCCGGCAAAAAAGCGCTCTGCATACTCCTTCCCCTTCTCCCAGGTCCCAAAGCGCTTGTGCAGTTCCACCCAGCTCGACACCGATTTTACGAGGGTTCC
>JALSON010000231.1 GCA_026986455.1 Thermococcaceae archaeon
CCCCGCCACCCCGCCGATGTGCTGGCCACGTGGGCCGATATCGGCAAGGCCGAGCGGTTGTTGGGCTGGCGGCCACGGGTGGCCTTTGAGGAAGGCGTGCGGCAGTTGGTGGGGTGGTATCGGAAGAATCGCCAGTGGACGAAGGAATTAACAACGCGATGAGAATTTTGCTTATAAGTGGAATCTTTCCACCCGATATTGGCGGCCCGGCAACCTATGTGCCCCAGATTGCTCATGGGCTAACAGAGCGCGGCCATGAGGTTCAAGTCATTACTCTCAGTGACCGGAAAAGCGACAATGATGATTATCCTTTTCGTGTGATCCGTCTTTCGAGAGGAATGTTTAAGCCATGGCGCATACTGCATACTGTGTGGACGATATGGCGTGTAGGGCGATGGGCTGATGTGTTGTTTGTTAACGGGTTGGCCTTAGAATCTGTGTTGGCCAACATATTTCTTGGAAAGCCTTTGGTAATGAAGGTGGTGGGCGATCTGGCGTGGGAGAGGGCTACAAACTGGGGTCGGGTTGACGATAATTTTGAAGTGTTTCAGCAGAGACGTTATGGCTTGCGAGTAGAACTTCTCAAGGCTTTGCGTTCCTGGTGGACCAGACAGGCTCATCGGCTTATCGTGCCCAGCCAGTATCTGGCCCGTTGGGTGAGGAAATGGGGTGTGTCCGAGGATCGCATAGTTGTCATTTATAATGCTGTGGAACTGATAAATAACATTGAACCTGTTTGGGTGCCCCTTTCTACCCCAATAAAGTTGGTGACCGTTGTGCGGTTAGTGCCCTGGAAAGGTGTGGATGGCATCTTGCGTGCTTTGACCGAAATACCAGAAGCAGGACTGATCGTAATAGGAGATGGTCCGGAGCGCCCAAGACTGGAAACGCTGGCCCAATCTTTGGGGGTTCAGGACCGGGTGTATTTTGCCGGTACACGGAATCGAGAAGAAACTCTTGCATGGATGGCAGCTTGTGATGTTTTTGTGTTGAACTCTACTTATGAAGGCCTTCCTCATGTAGTATTGGAGGCTATGGCGTTGGGGTTGCCTGTAGTGGCTACCGCTGTGGGAGGAACACCAGAGGTGGTAAAAGATGGGAAGACGGGGGTGTTGATTTCTACTCATGATTATGCTCTTGATAGTGTTTTAAGCGGTCTCATCAGCGATTCTACTTGGCGTAGTCCCTCTCGAAAAGCAAAGATACAAAAGTTGATAGAGCAGGAGTTTTCAATAGTGAAAATGATAGAAGAGACGGAAGCGGTTATTCAACAGGTTGTTGATGGGAGGTTGTATGGCTGAATCTTTATGCTTTGCGGATCATCTTTACTGGCCTGGAAATGCTGCGAAAACAAGAATCATTCGAGACATTGCTCGAAGATCTGCAGGATTATCGCAGGTTAAAATTTTTGACTATGGCTGTGGGGATGCTTTGCACTGGCGATCGATATTGGAAACATGCCCACATTTTGCTCTTGTTGCTTACGATATCAGTCCACGGGCACGACATGCGGCGCGAGAGCATCTAGCGGGCTTGAAAGCAGAAATAGTAGAAAGAGTTGAGGAAGTGCATTATGCTGATTACATCGTAAGTTTCAGTGTTCTCGAGCATGTGTACGACAGGAAAGAGTACCTTATGATAGCAAAACAAGTGCTTGCCCCAAAAGGTATATTTTATCTCAATTATGATGATGGTCATTTTCGCATTTGCTTGGATTTGTCATATCCTGCGAATTGGGGCGTTGCGCTTAGAAGTCATATTCACAACATGTTGGCACCATTATTGGCCAGGTTTGGTTACCGCAGGGGGTTTCAACAACGAGTAAAGAAGAGGCGTTTGGGTATCTTGTTACAAGAGATCGGTTTTGAGGTATGCGAAGAAATGTATGAGAACCTTGGTTGTATCAAAGGGCTGTACAAGCATGTTTCTCAGGATAAGCGTAAAGATTTCATGGATGCATGGGTCTCTTTCGAGAGATTGTTGAACAACCGATTTCGGGTAAAGGCAGGCAAACCTTACGCAGGAGATGATGTCAATTTATGGCAGTTTATGGGGTCGCGGACATTAGTTTTGAGCCATCGGGAAAAAAAGAATGAGCAGTAGGACCTTAAAGCCACGGATCGTTTACCTTGCCAACGTTCGTTTGCCTACCGAAAAAGCACATGGGTACCAGATCTGTAAAATGTGTGAGGCGTTTACCCTGAATGGTGCAGAGATCCATCTTTTTCATCCTTATCGTCGTCAGGTGGACCCACACCTTAAAGGGCAAGGAGTGTTTGATTATTATGGGATTCAGCCGATATTTGAGATACATACTGTGAAGAACCTGGATGTTGTGCCTCTCAGTAGAGTTGTGCCACAACCTCTTTTTAGGTTGATGTTTTTTATCCATGCTTTTATATGGGCGTATTATGCAACATGGGTGGCTCGGGGTTATAAAGGAGATTTCTACTATACACGAGAGGCTACAATAGCTTTTTGGCTGACGCGTATGGGATTGCCCACTGTGTATGAGGTCCATGTAGTACCTGAACGAGTGCAAAAATGGCTTTTGAAAAGATTTGCCCGGCATTCAGCGTTAAGGCTTGTTGTGGTTCTTACCTCGTTTATTCGTGACCGGCTTTTGGATATGGGGTTTCCCCCAGAGAAGATTGTGGTGTGGCCGGATGCAGTGGATCTAGGTATGTTTGACCCCTTGCCGAGTAAAGAGGAATGTCGACGTCAGTTGGGTTTGCCTTTAGAGCGTCCCATTATCGGTTACATAGGTCGTTTTAGAACTATGGGAATGGAAAAAGGCATCCCTGAACTTATCCACGCAGTAAAAGCACTGCCATCCATAAACAGAGTAGCCCCCTTGTTCCTTGCTGTCGGGGGACCTATGGAATCTGTCCCCGTTTATCTTGATCTTGCCAGACGCATTGGTGTATCGCTCGATAAACTCCGTTTTGTAGATCGTGTACCGAATGCCGAAGTGCCTTGCTGGATAAAAACCTTTGATGTAGCAGTGGCGCCTTTTCCACAAACTGATCATTATGCTTACTTTATGTCCCCACTTAAACTCTTTGAGTATATGGCGACGGGAGTGCCCATTGTAGCGACGGAACTACCTTCGGTGCGAGAAATACTGCATCATGGTAGAAATGCCTGGTTGGTTCCCCCAGAGAATCCTAATGCATTGGCGGAGGGTATTTATCATATTCTGAAAAATCCTGACTTAGCAAGACGCCTGGCTCGTCAAGCACAGGAGGATGTGAGGCGGTATACTTGGAAGCGGCGGGCGGCCTCTATTTTGCAGCACGTTTTGGGTAGGGTATAAGTACCCCAGGAGGTTCAAGAATTGGCAAATTCATATAAGGTGTGTTTCATCGGTGGAGCACGATACAACCAGCCCCTGGATGCTACCAGTGCCAAGAAATTCCAACGACTGATAGCGCTGGGAGAGATTTTTGTTATCGGCTTCTCCCGTAATGCACGCCCGCGCCGCTTCACCGAATATGCACATTTTTACCTCCTTCCCCAATGGCCGTGGCCGGTATTGCGTTACTTTACCATGTTCACCGCCGGGACCTTGCTGGCTTTGTGGGTTATTTTGCGGCACAGGGTCACAATTATTGTCACCCAGAGTCCTTATGAGGGCTTTGTGGGGGCGTTGGTGAAAAAGATCGCCCGTCTCTTTGGACGACGGGTGGCGTTGGTGGTTGAGAATCACGGTGATTTTGAGGTCAGCCCGTTTCTCCAAAGAAAGGTTCGATTTCCGGGACTGTATCGGTTAGTCATGAATCGCGTGGCCGGTTTTGCCCTGCGGCTTGCGGATGCGCTACGGGCTATTTCAAGGCCTACGCGTGAGCAATTGCAGCGTTGGGCCGGCAACAAGTCCCTTGTGACTTTTGTGGCTTGGACGGATTTAGAGGTTTTTCTTCAAGCCGGTGAGGAAAAGAGATACAATGATCCTCCGATGGTGGTCTACACGGGTGTGTTTATTCCTCTTAAGGGTGTTCACTTCTTAATTGACGCTTTTGCTATGCTTTACCGGGAATTCCCGAATGTATATCTCACTCTAATTGGAAAAGAAGAGAATGTAGAATATGCTGAGTTCTTAAAGAGAAGGGTACGTGAATTGGAGCTGGAGAAACAGGTAAAGTTCCTGTCTTTTATGTCTCAGCGTGATTTGGCAAAGCACATGGCACAAGCCTGTGTCTTGGTGTTGCCTTCGCTTTCCGAAGGATTAGGGCGTGTGGTGTTTGAGGCTATGGCCTGCGGGACGCCGGTGATCGGCAGTCGGGTTGATGGTATTCCGGAGATGATTGAGGACGGCGTTACAGGGTTTCTTGTGCCTCCCGGTGATGTAAAGGCCCTGGCTGAACGGTTGAGATGGGTGCTCGAGCATCCGGTGGAAGCAAGAGAAATGGGGCAACGGGCGCGGGAATTCGCCCAACGGTTTTTCTCTCCCGAGGGATATGTGCGCTCTTACGCCAAGTTGTTTGAAATAGCCTCTCATGCTGTGGAAGGATGAGGAGATCTTATGCGTCTTCTCTGGTTTAATTTGGCGGCCGATGCAGATGACCCCGCTTTAGGGTTCGCCATTCGCTGGATTGAGGCCGTTGCTCAACGGGTGGAGTTTATTCATGTGATCACGATGCGCGCGGGGCGATACGCACTCCCGGAAAACGTAAAGGTCTATTCTGTGGGCAAGGAAAAAGGTTACAGCGAACCGAGGCGGGCTGTGGAGTTCTACCGGCACCTGTTCCGTATCCTCCGGGAGGACCACGTTGACGCCTGCTTCTCCCACATGATTCCTATCTTCACCGTTTTGGGTACTCCGATTTTGAAAGCAAAGAAGGTACCTGTTGTGACTTGGTATACTCACCCAAGTTTGACACTTACATTGAGGTTGGCCCATTACTTTTCTGATAGGATAGTGACGGCTTTGGAGTCGAGTTATCCTTATAAAAAGGACAAACTAATTGCATTGGGACATGGCATTGATACAGACCTTTTTTCACCGAGTGATGCTCCCCCTGAGGAGCCACCGATGATTCTGTGCGTGGGACGGCTTTCACCCGTGAAGGATCATCCAACCTTAATTCGTGCGGCCGCCTTACTGCGGGAGCGGTGGAATAGACCCTTCCGGGTGGTCATCCTTGGCGGCCCTGCAAGCCCCAAAGACGAGCCTTATGTGTGCTCTCTGCACCAACTGGTGGAGGAACTCCAACTCCAGAATATCGTGTCTTTCCATTCCCCTGTACCCCAGGCGGAACTGCCAAATTGGTACCGGCGTTGCACCGTCCATGTAAACCTGACCCCAACTGGCTCCGGTGACAAAGTGGCCTGGGAGGCTATGGCCTGTGGAAAACCATGTCTGGTAGCCAACGAAGGGTTTAGAGAAACACTGGGAGAACATGCGGACCAACTGCTCTTTGAGCATGAAAACCCCGAATCGCTTGCAGATAGGCTCAAAGAAGTACTCTCTATAGAAGAGGAACAAGTTGCTTTGGGAATGTATCTCCGGGAACGTGTGTTAGAAATGCATGGGCTCCGTAGATTGTCGTTGCAGATTGTAGGGTTACTTCGTGATTTACCGGGAAAGCGCTCTGTTCAATAAGGGTTGAGAGATTATGCAACGTTGGAGAGTCTCTGTCTTTAGCATATATAGACTGGCTTTCGTAATATTGAGTGTGCCGCTATTTTATAGAATCAAGTTGATCCCTTTGATTGGAAGTTGGGATTTAAATCTAGGCTATTTGATGATTATTGCAATGACTTTGTTGCTCGGGGTTAAAAAAGTAGATACTCAGGCTATATTGTTGTTATTATGGTGGATGGCCCTTTGGGTGGGTGGGATATATGGTGTTTTTGTATTTGGTCCGCAGGTCATAAAACCGAATGTTAAACTGAATTTGATTTTCTTAGGATTTATTTTGACGTACATCGCGGGGACTAGGGTGTTACGAAATGAGAGAAACGTAAAAAGACTCTTGGTATTCTTATCGGATTTTTCATTACTTTTATCTATCAGTGTACTGTTGGAATTCTCTATATTGTTGATATGGGGAATACCAGCAGTGGAGAGGCTATATACTTTCCTGGGTTATAATGCTGGTAATTTGTCTTTGACAAAGACTTTGCAGTACTATCGGGCAGGCGGCTTTCTGGGCACACCCGAGAATACAGGTTTCGCATTGGGAATCTTGGTAGGGGGGCAATATTTTTTGTATAGATATATTCTTCCAAAAGCCCGCGGGAAATGGTTGAAGATAGCTATTGGTATCACTGCACTTGTGCTAACACAAAGCCGAGGAGGTGTGCTCGCACTTATAATCATTGTAGCTTTTATTAGGATCCTGAATTCTAAGAATCTCTTTAGACAACTCTCAGGTGCTGTTTCCCTCTCTGTGTTTACTGGCGGAATCCTGTGGTTGTCGCTCAGGTATATTCCTCATTTTTCTCTAGAGCGATTCATGTGGGGGATCAAATGGCATAGCGCCACGGTTTACAGCGGTTTTCAGGCAGCGTTGGCGTCTCCTGTTGTGGGATGGGGCTGGGCTCCTCTGCGCATTGTAGTTTCCCAAATAAGAACGGATAATTATCTTGGCTTTTACTACTTGGTGTTGAAGGAGAAACCCATACAGGCCGGCGTTGTTGAAGTATTCGCGCGGAGTGGAATGGTTGGCCTGATTCTCTTTACATTGATTGTGTGGCGGGCGTTGCAGAAAAGTTGGAGAGCGTCATTACCTTACCGCGGCTGGTTATTTGGTACTCTTATGGCTATATTGAGCATTACTGGAATTGCTGGTCCCTTTCTTTACAACGTGCGCACGTTTGGTTTTCCATTGTGGTTTTTCTTCACAATGCTTGCAGTTGCACAATATACAAGTTGAGGAGGCAACGGTCATGAAATTGATTGAACATTTTCTTCGGATGCTTCGGTGTTTCCTGGGGAGTAGAAGATATTGGCCTGTCAAAGTTCAGGTTGGCGACACTCAGTTATGGGCTCCATTATATTTGAAGAGAAGTCTGGAGGACTTCCCAATTCATGGTGAACCATTTACTGTATCTCTTTTCCAACGCTTTATCACTCCAGGAAGTGTAATCTTTGATGTGGGGGCTAATATTGGTGTGTATACAATAATTGGGGCTAAGAAGACAGGCACCTTTGGCAACGTGTATGCTTTTGAGCCTGACCCTAGGAATTATAAATTTTTAAGACGAAACATAAAGAGCCATCACCTTGTTAATGTGCGTGCGGTTAACAAGGCAATTGCAAATACGGTAGGAGATGTTACTCTTTATATACATGGCGATCCAACGTCAAGTCGTATCGTAAAAAGCTCATGGCGCGCTGAAGGAATTGTCGGTATACATAGAGTTGAGGTAACTACGATAGATAAGTTTGCCGAAACATATAAAATTTCCAATATAGATGTGATGAAAATGGATGTGGAGGGTGCAGAGTTAGAAGTGATAAAGGGTGCTGAGAGAACGCTGCAAAAGTTGAATTCTGCAGTTGTATTCTTTGAGTTGGCACCCAGATTGAGTACAAAGCCTAAGATTATGGAATTGCTGGAATTGTTGAATATCTTGGGATTCCAAATATGGCTTATTGACGAGGAGTCGAAACAGTTACTTCATAACGCATTGGAATACATTGAAGAAGATAGCATCTTGGGGAGAAATAAAATAAATGCTCTGGCGCTGAAAGGGATTACGTTATGAAAGTAAAAGTAAGTGTGATCATTCCGGTTTACAATAGACCTATATTGTTACGACGCGCGGTCAAGAGTGTATTGGCTCAAACTTATCAGAATTTTGAGATCATTGTAGTTGATGATGGTTCTAGTGAGGATGTAACTAAAGTGGTCCACGGTTTTCATGACGAAAGGCTCAAATACATACGACATTTAGAAAATAAAGGGGCCGCTGCTGCTAGAAATACGGGAATCAGAATAGCGCAGGGGGAATATATAGCTTTTTTGGATGCAGATGATGAGTGGTTTCCCAAGAAACTGGAAAGCCAGTTGCAAGTTTTTGAAAGCGGTTCGTCCCAGTTAGGTTTAATGTATGGTGGCTATATAGTTGTCAGTAAAGATGGTAAGATGATCAGGGCGTTTAGACCCCAGTGCAAGGGATGGGTGTACGAGGATCTTCTTTTGGGAAAATGTATAAAAACCACCTCCACGATAATTTGTAAGAGGGTGGTTTTCGAAAAGACGGGGATGTTTGACGAATTGCTGCCTCCTACTGAGGATTATGACATGTGGTTAAGAATTGCACGTTATTATGCAGTGGACTTTGTGAAGGGGCCTCTTGCAAAGATCTGGATCTCCGGTGGGAATATATCTGCGGATATGAAAGCGCGTTTGATGGCAAAGGAGAGATTGGTGAAAAAACTGGAGCCAGATCTCAAAACCCGAAAGAGGGCTTACGCCCGTCACCATTTCGAACTCGCTGTCTTGTATCTTCACGAAGGGCTTTGGACTCAGGCTAAAAGGGAGATTTGGACGGCTGTGAGGGCTTATCCTCATCCTCAATATCTTCTGCGCTTTTTTGCTATAGGTATGGGGGAAGGGTTCTATAGAAAATTGACTTCGCTGAAAAGAAAAGTAAGATGGTAACGAAAAGCACCCGTGGCATATTATCCAAGATCAGTGGGGTAATTCATATAGATCTCACTTACTACCTCGGCGGTGGAGTGTGGCTTACTCTCTCAACGGGGGTTGCTCTCATTTCCAGCTTCGCTCTTTCTGCTTTATTTGCACGTTTTACTTCTAAGGAGTTTTATGGGCAGTATAAATTTGTGTTTTCCTTATTGTCTCTACTAGCAATTTTTTCCTTACCTGGGATGGATACGGCTGTTACTCAATCAATTGCTCAAGGGTATAAAAATTCATTTCTTAAAGCAACACAAGAAAAACTGCGGTGGTCTTTAGTTGGATGTATTGGTTTAATCGTGACAGCGATATATTATTTTCATCACCAAAAGAATTTAGGATGGGTATTTATTTTGGCATTGCCACTATTTATATTGGTATATGGGCTCCCTATAGGTCCTGCCTTTATCGGCAGGAAACAGTTTAAAATCTTTGGTATATACAATATTCTCCAAAATGGATTACGACTATTGCTCGTAGGGATGGCTATATTTATTTCACGAAGCGTCCTTGTTGTAGTGGTGACTTCTCTCCTTGCTCAATCTATCGTCAACGTAATGGCCTTTCCTCTGGCGTTTAGGCAGAGTAGAGAGGGAATAAAAGATGATGCTGGTTTGATCAGCTACGGGCGTCACCTTACATTGATAAACAGCCTGACAACCATCACACTAAACCTAAGCCGTGCGTTATTGGTATCTTTTGTGGGATTTCAGGGATTAGCAGTATATTCCATTGCTTCGATCCTACCTGATATAGCCAGGGGGTTTCTAAAACAAATTCGTACATTAACGCTTCCGAAGTTATCAAAGGATGATGTCAGCGAAGTATATCCTAAGATACAGGCACGTCTAGTGTATTTACTGCTTATAGGGTTTATTTCGTTTCTTATAGTAGCGTTATTCTTGCCTTTTCTGATATTATATGTATATTCTGCTAAGTACATTGATGCGGTATTGCCTGCAGAGATTTTATCGATTTCCTTGATTTTTACACCCCTATCAAATGTTTTGGCCTCTGCTTTAACGGCGCAAAGGAGAAAAGGAAACTTATACCTCGCGCACGTAGTTTATGCCATAATTGGAATAGCATTATTGATAGCGTTAGCCCCTTCTTGGGGTGTTGTTGGTGCTGCTACGAGCTTAGTAGCAGCGAGATTGGGGAGTACATTGTATGCATGGTATTGTGTTCGGGAAATGTAACCATTCAGCCTTGCCAGAATCGGGCAAATGGGTGACAATAGAGTCATGACTAAATTTGTGATGCCGACCCGTGAAGAGATTCATCGAGCCTACCTGGAAGGATAGTGTCAAGTTTTTTCTGTAAAAAGGGTGAGGTGACGGGCATCCTTGCAGGCGACGAATTTTTAAGGTTTGCTTCCAGATAGTGCAGTGGCGCCTCC
>JALSON010000232.1 GCA_026986455.1 Thermococcaceae archaeon
TCCCGAATAATCAGTATGCCGGGTCGGATGGCCTTTATTACTCCCATACCTATTTAACTTTTACTTCGGGATTAAAGTATGAATTCCAAAAAAATCGGCAGCGCTGTGTCATTAGAATTGCATAATGCAAACGTTGCTTATCAAACAAAGTTAAAGCACATCCAGTATCATCCTGCAAAAATTTCGGAGGGCAGAGACGGAAAGGGGATATCGAATCTCAAACCTCAGCTCCAAGTTTCAGCTATGACGTCGTGCCCATAGACCTCATGAATAAACGTTCTCCCTCTTCCCGACCTTCAGAACCCTGACGACCCTCTCGTCATTCTGGTATTCAAAAATGACCCTGTATTCACCAACGCGGAGGCGGTAAATGTTTTCATATCCCTTGAGCTTCTGAACATCAAGATGGGCAAGGGGAAAGAAGGCCAGCTTAGATATTCTGTCCTTTATTAACTCTCTCTCACTCCTTGGGATGCCCTGGAGTTCTTTTAGAGCCTTTCTACTTATGAGAACCCTGTTCTCAAAGCCCATCTTTCACCACGTCCCACTCAAGAAACTCATCGTCCTTGCGTTCCTCGATGGCCTTCTTCTCCCATTCTTCAGGTTCAACTTCCTCAATGAGCTGAAGGTTAACTTCAACGAGTTCCCTCAGGAACTTCTCTATCTCCTCTATCCGGTGAATAATCTCACTTAGAGTGGCTTCCATTCTCTCACCTCGGGTATTGCTAGGGGTTCAAATAATTAAAATTTTCGAACCTTCAGCTCCACGTCTCCGCTATCACATCGTGCTTGTGTATGCTTTCGTTGCTTATAACCTTCACGTGGATTCTGCCTTTAAAGCGCTCCTTCGCCTTGGCGAATATCTCCCTCGCAACGTCCTCGACAAACTTCGGGTTGGCAAACATCCCCTGCACGACGGCGTTCTCATCGACGGTCTTCAGCAGGGTGTAGGTCGGATGGCTGAACGAGCTCTCGACCACGTCAATCATGTCCTCAAGTGCTATCTCCTCGTCGAAGGTGGTTCTGACCTCAAGCTCCCCTACAGCCCTCTGTATGTGGGTCTTTCCATCGTTGTTTGCCATCGCATGTGGACAGGCGGTGTTGCCTATTACCCTGACGCGGAGCACCTTCTCAAAGCTCCCATTCTCGCTCTTGATAACGCCGACCTCAACGTCGTATGGCTCGTAGCTCGTTTTTTTGCTTGCCGGCGTCTCCCTCGGGATTATCAGGTGGGTTCTTATCCAGACCTCCGCTCTCCTGTGGGGATGCTTGTCCTCAAGGCGCCCTATGATGCACCTCCCCAGTTCTTCAAGTGAGGTGTGGGCCCTCATAACCTCCTCCTCAACGGCCTCGCTCATGGCCTCTGTTATGCTCTCAACCAGCCGGCTCATGTGGATGCCCTTCTTTTCGGCGGGGACGTCTATCGTGATCTCAAAGGTCGGAATGAACGTGTAGGTTCTCCCCTTCCAGTTGATCCTCGCAACGGTCTTCAAATTGGTGATGCCGACACGGTGAAGCCTCTCCATTATCGCAGGTTTTTCCTCCTGAGTCTCAACGACCATATTCTCACCCCGCTTGGGCATAATCCTGGCAGGTTTTAAAGCTATCTCAAAAACTCCATGAGCCTCTCATAGCTCTCCTTTGCACGGTCAATATCACCCTCAGCGAGCCTCTTCCCATACTTGGCCTTTTCAAATATCCTCGTTAGTCTGTCGAGGTCTTCAAGGTCCAGGAATATTTCCCTCAGCTTTGCTTCGTGCTCCCAGTGGGTCCAGCTCTTCTGGTAGGGGTAACCTTTGAGAACGAGTCCCGCAACAACGTTCTTATACATCCGGATTATCCTCTCCTCCGCTGTTCCCTCTATCGTGTCAAATGTCATGGAGGGCTCAAATTTATACTCTTCCCGGAGTTCCCGGTGCCTCCTTTTGACTGTCAGGAGTATGCCCGCCAGAATCAGAAAGGGCATGAGGTAGACGTACCATGGGAGGGGCTGCAGCGTAACCTTCAGGGCGTCCTCAAAGAATTTGAAATGATAGACCGCAGGTTTTGGCGCCCAGCTCTTCGGGTATTTTCTCCTGACCGGGTTCAGGAGCATATAAACGGCCACAACAATTGCGAGGGAGATTATAACAGCCCTTACGGTATCCATCGTGCTGTGCTTCCTGTATGGCGCCCGTCTGAGGTTTAATTTCCCCTCAAAGAGGGCCTTGAGGATGTAACCGAAAACTGCAAAGAAAAGAAAGCCGTTGGCAATGTAGACCCACTCGACATTCACGGAGCTAACCCCGTGCCTCTCCGTGGCGGCCAGAATGAGGGTCATCAGAAAAATCAGGAGGAGGAATGAGTATTTCCTCATAGCAGAACTACCTTCCGTTTATCATGTAATAGAGGGTTCTCAGGGGAATGTTAAGCTCCCTGCTGATCTCCCTTGGCTTTTTGCCCTGTCTCACCATCCGCCTTATCAGGGAGCGCGTCTTCTCATCATATTTCCTCGGCCTTCCCCTTGAATAGCCAACCGGGATGAGCTTTATTCCCATCTGGGAGAGTGCATTTATGGCCTTCTTGGAGACCTTGGGATACAGACTTGGGGGACAGCCTATAACCCTGACATTGGGGGCATTTTCGAGGATTCTCACGAGTATCTCCTTCGTCGGCCTCAGGTTGACGTAGACCTCCGTAACATCCTCATTCAGGAACCGGTCTATCTTCCTCAAAAGCTCCTCGTTATTCCTCGCCTTTATCTCAACCCTCATCATCTCACCCCTGGAGGAGCTCCAAAAACCTCTTCGCCTTATCGCTCTTCGGCATAAACCTCTCAAACTTGCCGGCATCAGCAAACAGCGTTTTGTGAAGTCCCGAAATAACAAACCTGCGAATGGCCTCAACCAGTTCATCCTCTGGTATTAAAAGAATCTCCGCAACCCTGCTCTCATCATAATCGCTCATCCCATAAAGCAGAACCCCTCCGAGCAGGTAGTTGGGCAGGTTTGATAGCTCGCTCCTCCTGCCGCTCAGAAGCTTCTCCATCTCGCACTTCCTGATAATCAGCATACTGCCGTAACCGGTTCTGAAGCCCTTCTCTCCTGTGAAGGGGAGGTCAAATATGGAATAGTGGCAGTCTATGCAGAGCCTTATATCAGGATAGAGGCCCAGGGTTTCTCTATCGTTCTCCGATGTCAGGAAGTAGTAGCGGAAGAGGTCAATGCCAAGGAGCTTTGCCCCTTTTTCCGGGTCAAGCGAGGAATACGCCAGGGCCAGATTATCGACCGTATAGTGGTTGTTGATCAGGACACCCCTTGTTTTGACCAGGCTGAGAACCCTCCAGCGGAAGCGTTTTCCATACCTCTTCCTGAGCTCGGATTCAATATCGGAGTCGGCCGGCAGGTCAATTCTCGCCTTTTTCAGCCTGTTCCTGTCCCAGTACTCCACCTCAATGCGCAGGCTCTTCATCCTGACGACGCCCTTCTCCCGGAGCTTGGCCTTGATGAACTTAAAGGTCTCCCTCACATCCCTGCTCTCATGGCCGAGCAGGCGCAGAACATCGCCTGAATATGCCAGGTGGGGAAGTATCTCAAGACGTCCAATCTGGACGGGCTTTCTCTCCGCCCTGACACCGCCGGGGCTCTTTATCTCCCTCACATCAATCTCTTTCTTCCCTTCCCTGAATGTATGGTTGGCGGCTATCAGTGCAAGTGCCATCTTATGGGCGGTTATGGCGGAGCGGAGCCTCTCAAGGGCCAGAACACGGTTGTGCTTTTTCTTGTAAATCCACTGGATGTGGGGGTCTCTGTTTGCCCTGTCCAGCCCCCTGACCGAGGGCGTTGTCTCACCAACCCTCCTTGAAAGCTCGTCTTCCAGATCCTGGAGCAGGCCCAGGTTTCTGTTCAAATAAAAAGCTATGGAGGAGGGCTCAAACTCCTCAAATAGCCCTGTCATATCTATCCCGATATCGTCCAGTATCTTGTTCACCCGGGCGACGAGCTCTTCGGTTGTCGTCATGGCAGCAGCTCACCGCGTTCTATCTTCTCGGGCAGATACTTTCTGGCAACAAACTCAAGGCTCTTGTTTGCCAGGGCCTGCTGCTCTATCCTGACGCCCATTTTGACGGCCATCTTGAGCTGCCTCTGCCACTCCCTGTTCTGGAACCACGGGTAGTTCATCTCCTCCATAATTCTCTTGTAGTCGCCCGTCGGGCCGCCCTTCTTGTTTGGCGGGACCCCCTTGAGCTTTTCGGTGACGTTCCTGAGGCCGTAGCGCTCAATATCATCCATGGTCATCCCCACGAACCTCGCCTCCGGCGTTGCGAGTTTCTCGCTGAGGTATGCGAGGTTGATGGAGCCCTGCTTTATCGTGGAGTAGATATACCATCCGTAGGGGTCGCCATCCGTGAAGACTATTATGGGGAGGCCTTCTTCGTAGTGAAGCCTGTGGATTAAACGCCTGACGCCCCTTGAGGCCTGTCCCTGCGTCGCTATGATTAACGCTTTCTCCTTCTTCGGGAACTTTTCCTCAATCAGACGGTCGGCCATAGCTGCGGTCTCGACGACGAGGGCGTAGTCCACATTAACCTCGACGAAGTGCAGGTGCTCGACCGTTCCCGGGACGGCCCAGCCGCCCATGCCGAGCTTGCTGGTGTTGAACTCGTCCTCACCGTCCCTGATAACAATATCCCCGTAGATATAGCCGCGCCTGTCTGCTGTAAGATGCATCTCCTCACGCAGAACTCCGAGCATCCTCTCAAGGTCCTCTATGATGGGGTCGCTCTCCCTCTGATCCTCAAATGTGTTCTCCTTTGTGCCGGGAATCGTGTGCTTGTTCGCATAGTATGCTTCTCTGAGGCTCGCATGCTTGCCCTCGCTCACGAGCCTTTTGACATATGCCGAGATGAGCAGGGTTTGCATGAACTTTCTCGTATGGGCAACGTTGAGGAAGTACCTGCGGGAGAGCTTGTCGCCCATCCTGATGACCTTTCTCTTCTCGTCGAAGTAGACGTTGTTGATGCCCCTTGTCGGGATGTCAAAATAGGGGTTACGGCCCTGCCTGACGGATTCAAGGATTTCCCTTCCGAGCTCCTCAAGCTTGGCAAGAACCTTCCGGGGATCGTAGGAAAACCTCTCCCTGGGTCTCGACTTCTTAATTGCTATTGCTCTTGATTTAGGCATTTGCCTCAACCTCCACCTCTGTCTCGCTAAACCTTTCCTCCACGAGCCTGCGGAAGTAGCCCTCAATGGCATCTTCGGGTTCCCCTGTGAGAACACTGAGCGAGCGGGCTATCTCGGGAAGGTACTTCTCAAACGTCCTCCTCCTCTTTACCTGGTAAAGCCTGCGGTGCTTTCCGCTCAGGTATGTCTGCAGCCTCCTCGCGGCGTCCATTATCGCAAGACGGATTTCGTTCATTATCTCCTCGTCGCTGGCTATGCTCTGCTTTCCCGTTGATGTGTAGGGAACATGGACGCTGATGACGTTTATCATGAGAACCAGAGGTGCTCTCTCTATGTCGTCAACCTTGTAGCGCCTCCACTCTATACTCCTGGCCGCCGCTGTTGTCACACATGAGCCCGCATCAAAGAGGAGAGGAACCCTGTTGGCGTATCTGAGGAGGTCGAAGCCCGAACTAAGCTCCCCGCC
>JALSON010000233.1 GCA_026986455.1 Thermococcaceae archaeon
TTGGATGGGGTTTCATCTCGACGGGCGGTTTTGGAACCTCATCACTCGACCTCGGGAAGGTTATCAGCTTTCCGTCAGGCTCTATGAGCTCGATGTGGGCGTGGGGGTTGGCTATGGCGGTCAGCTTGAGATACCAGAAGACGCCCTGCTTTGAGCGCACATATCTTACGCCTTTGACCTCCAGCTCAACCCTCGTGCCCCTCCATCCTGTGGGATTCGGTTTCTTCTGCTTCCTGACGATTTTCCCCTCGTTCTTCTCCACATCAATTTTCACCCATGCTTCGATTATATCCCCGCCTGTTGAGGTTATCACGCGCGTGGCCTTTCCGCTCGTAATCTGTGCAAACATTACCGCACCGCTTATGCCTATACCCTGCTGTCCCCTGCTCTGGATGTTCCTGTGCGCTTTGGTTCCGGCCAGCATCTTGCCGAAGACGTGGGTTATGAACTTCTCCGGGATTCCCGGGCCATTGTCCTCCACGATTATCTTGTAGTGCTCCTTTCCAAGCTCCTCGATTTCAACCCTGACATAGGGCAGAATTCCTGCCTCCTCACATGCATCCAGAGAGTTTGTTACCGCCTCATGGACAACCGTTGTCAGAGAACGAATTTTTCCGGTATAACCAAGCATGGCGGCATTTCTTCTGAAGAATTCACTAACGCTCTGGATTTTGAACTCCTTAAAAAGCTCCTTACTGGCTTTTGCCATCACATGTCCCTCCTGCAGGCTGGATTGTCAGTGCCCCTGCCGGGGTCAGACACGTTCATAGACATCACCCTCAAGCTCCAGATCCTTTTTCCTCCGTTCGAGATACCTGTACACGGTTCCGTGGGGAGAACCGCGCACAAGCTTTTCTATAGCGGTTTTTGCTATTTCAACCTGAAGGGGATTGCCGATGATGGCGACGGTCTTCCCATAGACGCTAACATCGGCGCCGCTCATTTCCTCAATAATCTCCCTTGTCCTGCCTTTTCTTCCGATTATCCGCCCCCTGACCCGGGGGAGCGCGTTTTTGTCATTGCCTATGATGATGTCCGTGAGGTTGATGACCTCCAGAACCTCGCCCTCATTCAGCAGGCGGAATGCCCTCTCGGGTGAGAAACCCCTGCCTATGGCGGTTGCAATGTCCCTCGCCTTCCACACCGCCAGCGGATCCTCTGTTTCCTCTGTGGAGGTTATGAAAACTTCACCCGTTTCGCTGTCCACCTCTATCCGGGTTTTCGTCCTCCTCTCAATCTCCTTCTTCACGGCACCCTTCCTTCCTATGAGGACACCCACCCTCTCTCTGGGAATTCTCACAAACTCCTCCTGCTCTCCAAGGGCTTCAAACTCCTCGATTTCTCCCCTTCTCCTTACCCTGCCTTCTTTATCCACGTTCTCGTATTTCTTCAGGAGCCGCTCGAACTCATCCATCTCACTCACCCGCCAGCTCTCTAAACTTCTCCTCCAGATCATCCACTCCAACACCCTTTCTGCCGAAATAGGTGATTATATTCCTCAAATCCCGGTAAAGCAGTGAGCGGGACATCTTATTCCTCTTAACAGTTGCCTGCGACCAGTCAATTATCACGGGGGAATCCCAGAGGAGTATGTTGTACTCGCTCAGGTCTCCGTGCACCATATCGCCCCTCTTCCAGAGGCGTTCAATGGCCCTGATCGTGAAGCTGTAGAGTTCCTCGAAATCCTCCCTCCGGAGCGTGCGTTCCACATCCTTCAGCCGGGGGGCGGGGAGTTCGTCCCCTATAAACTCCATTATCAGGACGTTGTTTCTGAAAGCCACCGGCTCGGGGGCTCTGACGGCATATTTAATGGCCCTCTGGAGGTTTTTGAATTCCATCCGTGTCCAGATAAAGACGAGCTTCCTCATGTCCTTTGGCAGATAGCCCACCCTTGGATCCGCCGCCAGATACTCCCAGATTCTCCTGAACTCCGTCGTGTACGTCCTGTAAACCTTGATGGCAACCTGTTTGCCGTCCCTGTCGATCCCCCTGAAGACATTGGCCTCTTTTCCTGTCGAGATAACACCCGAAATCTCCTCGATTTTCCCTCTTCTGTGGAAGTATTCCAGGGTTTCAAGTGTCGTTTTATCAAAGACCTCGCTGAAAACTTTATAGAGCTCGCTGTCCTTTATCCTCTCCTCCCTTAAACCCAGGAGTTCCTCTATCTCCCGTTCAAGCCTCTCATCCATAGGCATCACAGCATCAGGCCGCCGGTAAGAAAGTCCCTCGTTATCTTGTTCCTCCTGAGAAGCCAGTCCACCTGGGTTCTGGTGTAGCGATAGACTATATCCGCCCTCTTGTCCGTCTGAACCGACCAGGGCTGAACTATTACAACATCGCCCACCTTAATCCACATCCTTCTCTTGAGCTTCCCGGGAATCCTGCACCTTCTTATCTTTCCGTCGGCACATCTGACGTCCATCCAGCCAGCGCCGAGCGCCTGTTCCACGACTCCAAAGAGCTGTCCTTCCTTTGGCAGGGGGACTCTGATAACCTCATCCCCTTCAACCCGTCTGTTATTCCTTTTTTTTCTACCTCTGTAGTATGCCATGAGCATCACCTCCAGTGATTCATCATATGCCCTTATAAGCTTAAGCCTTGCAAAAATTTTCTAATTATGATAGCTAACAGGCATTTAAAAATTTTTGCACTGGAAATACACATCTGTGCCCCATTTGGAATATTAAAGTTTAAAAACGCTTTTAATCCACTGATATCTGCGGTATCTCCAGAGGTGAGATGATGGAAGCAGTTTCAGCAGAGAACGTTGATATACTCTACGAATCATACACAGCGGTGGAGGGCCTGAATTTCAGGATTGAAGAAGGCGAGACCCTGCTCCTCCTCGGGCCCAACGGGGCCGGAAAAACCACACTGCTGAGAACGATTGCCGGATTCCACAGGAACTACCATGGGAAGCTGCTTGTTTTCGGAAAAACGCCGGAGGATGCGAGAGAGCTCATCTCCTATGTCCCGCAGAGCCATTCCCTAAATGGACTCGTGCCTTTAAAGGCCATCGAAGTTGTCTCAATGGGTGCCATCTACAAAAAAGGCTTCTTCCATTTCAGAGTTCCGGAGGAAGCTCTGAGCAGGGCCAGAGAGGCTCTGAGTTTTGTTGGGCTGGATGATGTGGCGGAAAGGCTGTTCAGCGAGCTGAGCGGCGGGCAGAGGCAGAGGGTTCTTCTCGCAAGGGCACTGATATCAAATCCAAAGCTCCTCCTGCTCGACGAGCCGCTCTCAGCCCTTGATCCATCTGCAAGGGCGGAAGTTGCCGCGGTTCTGGGAAAAATAAAGCGGGAGAAAAGCGTGACAATGATAATAGCCACCCATGACATAAATCCCCTGATGGAAATCGGGAACCGTGTTATGCTGATCAACAGAAAGCTGATAGCCTTCGGAACCCCTGAGGAGGTTCTCAGAGACGAGGTGATCAAAAGTGTTTATGGCCCGCTTGCAAGGGCAATTAAAGTTGAGAGCAGGCTTTACTGCATAACTGGGGATGTGCATCTGCATCTGAAGGGTGAGCAGCCATGATTCCGGAGTATCTCATAAGAGCCCTCCTTGCGAGTGTGATGATAAGCGTCCTGCTCGGCCTGCTGAGCCCGCTGATAAACATGAAGGGCCTCGCCTTTCTGACCCATGCTACCTTCCATTCCCTGCTATTCGGGGCTGTTCTGGGGATGATTCTGGGTCTGATTCTTGGAAATCTGGGTATGGTAATGTGGGCGGCTCTGATCATCACAATTGCGGTGGTACTCGCGATAGCGGAGCTGGAGAAGAGAGGTTTTGCACCGGATGCCGCTGTCGGCATTGTAGCAAGCTTTGTTGCAGGACTGACGGTTCTCGCTTTTGGCGTTCTCTATAAGGTGATGGCTGAGAAACCCTATT
>JALSON010000234.1 GCA_026986455.1 Thermococcaceae archaeon
TCGGGGAGCTGGTTCGCTTTGGGAAGAGCCTTGAAATAGCCAGGGAAACGTTCTCCGCAATCATCCGAAGCGCCCCCTCTGCCACGAGCTTTCGAGCGCTGGCCCAGATGACATCGGGCTACTCCTACAAAGTTGTTCAGGACTACATAGAGTTTTTTACCGGGCTCTATATCCTGGGCATCGCTCACCTGAAGCAGGGAGAACAGGTGCTGTACAGAAGGGAAAAGAAGTTTTTCTTCAGAGATCCCCTTCTTGCGAGGCTTTTCTCGCTCTGGAGCGGGGCAGAGCTGAGGGGGGATGCACTCTATGAGTGGATAGTGCAGGAGCATTTATACCGGAGGTTCGGGGAGGTTTACTATTACCGCAACGGCTATGAGGTGGATGCGATAGCAGGCAAAATGAGAATAGAAGTCAAAGCCGGGAAGGCCCATAGAAGATACCCGAAAAACGTTAAGGTACTGGAGAAAGACGAGATACCGTTTTTTCTTCTCACACTCCATTCTCTTTTCCCAAGCTTCCAAGAGAGGGTTCGTCAGCTTCACTAATCCCAACCCTCGCCCCCATACCTTCAGCAAGTTCCCTGTTAGCACCGCTCTTTTTAAATATCCTCCCTCACGAAGATTTTTAAGCTGGTTGCCGTTTCCTCAAGCATGCGCCCGGGCAAATCCGTTCTCTATGCCATGCTGGCAGTTTTGCTCTGGTCGACGGTAGCCTCAGCATTCAAGCTCTCGCTCCGTAGTCTGGACTACCTTCAGCTGCTCTTCTACGCCTCGCTAACCTCCCTTACAGTTTTCGCAGTTGTTCTCCTCATGGAGGGAAGACTGAGAAGCGCGTGGAAAAGGAAGAACCTTCGCTCGGCCCTCCTTGGGGCGATAAATCCCTTCCTCTACTACATGGTGCTCTTTAAGGCATACTCCCTTCTCCCGGCACAGGAGGCGCAGGCCCTCAACTACACATGGCCTATAATGCTCGCTCTGCTCTCAATACCCCTTCTGAAGCAGAGAATCACAGCGGGGCAGATTTCAGGGATTCTGATAAGCTTTGTGGGAGTTCTGGTTGTAGCAACGAGGGGCAATCTGCTATCACTCAGCTTCAGAGACCCGCTGGGGACTGCTTTGGGGCTGGGGAGTGCCGTGATATGGGCCTCATACTGGATACTCAACCTGATGGATGAGAGGGAGAGCACGGTAAAGATGTTCTGGAACTTTGCCTTTGGCTTTCTTTATACTGCACTACTGGCAGCCTCAACCCATCGCTTAACAATCCCCGATGCAGCAGCCCTCCTCGGGGCGGTCTATGTGGGGCTCTTCGAGATGGGGATAACATTTCTGGTGTGGCTTAAAGCCCTTGAAACGGCCGAAACAACGGCAAAAGTTGCAAATCTGATATACCTTACGCCCTTCCTGTCCCTCGTTCTGATACACTTCATCGTCGGGGAGCGGATACTGTTATCAACCATATTCGGGCTGTTCCTGATTGTGGGGGGAATATTTGCTGGAAGATGGAAGGATCACCAGTGACGCATCATCGAACCTATCATGCCGCCGAAGATCAGAAGCGTTATAATCATCATGATGATATAGAACACCAGCCCTGCCGTGAAAAAGCCGAGTCCAAACTTGAACCCATCTCCAAATGTTAGCTTCTTCTCATCCGCCATACCACCACCCCCGGAGCGACCCTAATAAATTCAACTTTGAGATATAAGAAGGTTTCGCAACCGGGTTCAGAAGAGGCATGTTCTGGTGGTCCCGCGGCCCGGATTTGAACCGGGGACCTGCGGATCTACAGTCCGCCGCCGCTCCCAGGCTAGGCTACCGCGGGACCTCGGTAGTTAATGTTTAGGGTAGGTTTATAAATTTTTCTCCCAACCATCTCTGGTGGGAACATGAAGCTGTATGAACCTGTCATGCTCGCCATGCCCCTCGCAAGGAAGCTGGGGGAGCTCATAACCGCTGGTAAACGACTCCCTGATGGAGAGGAGGTCATAGAGGAGCTCAGGAAGTTCGGGCTTGAGGAGATATGCCTCGACAGAGGTCTGGCCATACACAGGGGAAGATTCATAATAGCCCTGACCTTTTCCGGAAGGGAGCACATTATAACAGACATCCTCTCATCAACGGGGGAGCTGAGCGATGCCCTTGAGGTTATGGCATATCACGACAGGAAGCTTGAGGCATATATCGTCGAGATTCTGCCCGCCAATGAGCTTGAGTTTGAAGGAAACATAGGGCTTGAACCGGTTATAATCGACGACAGAACCTTCGAACTTAAAAGCAATCCCGTGCTGGGGCACTTTGAGGAGGATGGTGGCGGCATCTTTCTTGTCATAGACAGAGAGACCTACGAAAGGCGGGAGGAAGAGGGGGATACCGGAACCTGCCCGATCTGCGGCGGCAGCTTAAGCTGGAAGGGGGAGAGGGCATAC
>JALSON010000235.1 GCA_026986455.1 Thermococcaceae archaeon
GGAACGTAGCCCTCCTCAAGCTTTTCCGCTATTATCCTCCCGACGTACTCGACCTTCGTGTACTTCTCCAGAGGCCCCACAAAGCCCTCGACCTCGGCTATTCTCCTGCACGCCATTGGAAGCTTTCCCAGCTCTCCAAGCTTTTCTATCCATGGAATGAAGAGCTCATCCCCCTTTGCCACTGCCCTCTCTGCCGGCCCGAAGAGTATAACCTCAACATCTTCAGCCCAGCCGTTCTTTATGGCATTGACCGCCCACATGAGGCCGGGGATTGCCCTCTCATCAGCGCTCGAAATAATAACGAGAGCCTTTACCATAGTCTCATCCCCCGAAAACAGTCTCACGGGGTTTTATGATGCTGCAGGTTTATATTCTTTATTTTTTTCATTTTGAAAGGGCCAGCATCGGAAGACGAAAGCTCTAATCAACGGTCGCCAGGTGGATGAGCAGGAAGATTATGAAGAGGAGCGTTGTTCCTATGTGAACGGCCTTCCAGTAGCCGAGCATTCTGACGAACCTGATGGCGGTCCTTTTTTCGTGTCTCATTAAGGCTCTGGCCACCCTTCCGTAGATGTATCTTCCCACAAAGCCGCTTACGTTGAGAAGAACGAGGGTAATCCCCATTCCAAGCCCGCTCAGGCCTGCGGCACCGGTATAAACCCCGCACGAGAAGAAGTGCACAAAGGCCAAAACAGAGCCTGTTACCGTCAGTGCATGGTGTATCTCAAGTGGGGTTACCGGGCCGAGGATAGTCAGGTATGGCTGCTCGGGTTTTATCTCAAATCCCCATTCACCGGACTTCCTGTGGACTATCATCATCTTCCTCTTTGTCAGCGCGTAGTATGCCACCCCCACCGCTATGAGCCCTATGCCTGCCTCGGCCAGGCTCCCGTAGCCAGCTTCATACTCCTCTCCCTCCTCATCAGCAAGCACCAGAGGGGAAATAAGGACAACCATGAACACCAGAACCAGCAGTGCCCTCAGCCTCATCCCTCATTCCCCCACGGCTCCCCGAACCTGTTGAGGCTCACCTTTTCCCACTCAAAGATCTCATCTCCACGGGGAGGCTTTTTCTCCGCGGGATATCCGACCCCTATGATGCAGAGGACGCGGTAGTTTTCTGGGATTTCCAGAAGCTCCCTAACGTACTCCTCGGCCGTTTTGTCCTCATCGTGCATCCTGTTCCTTATCTGCACCCAGAAGGAGCTCAGCCCGAGGTCAAAGGCAGCAAGCTGGATGTGTTCGGTGGCTATGCTTGCATCTTCAATCCAGACGTCGCTCCGGCTTTCGTCCGCCGTGACAACTATCGCCAGCGGCGCCGTTGCGAGGCCGGAAGCACCAAGCTTCGCCTTCGAGAGTGCTTTGAGTCTCTCCTTCTCATCCACCACGATGAAGTGCCACGGTCTTTTGTTGAAGGAACTCGGCGAGAGAAATGCCGCCTCAAGGAGCTTCTCCACGAGTTCACGTGGCACATGTCTGTCCTGGAACCTCCTAACGCTCCGTCTTTTCCGGAGAACCTCAAAGAACTCCATGCTACCACCTCACGTTTTTGGTTTCAGAAGCATCAGATAGTGGTACTCAAGCTCCCTGTATTTCACCAGCTCAAAGTTTTCGGCGAGCGTGATAATCTCCTCGGGGGAGAGTCTCTCGTGGAGAGGGGTCCGAACGGCATCGGCTCCTTTTTCCACTCAGCCACGAGGATGAAAGCCTTTCCGGCCCAGCGGAGGTACTCCCGCGGGTTCTCCATCTCGTGGAGAACGCTGGAGAAAACTGCCAGGTCAAAGTCTCCTATGTCAGGGGGCTCCTCAGTGACTATTACCTCCACGTTCGTTATGCCCTCCCGTCTGAGCCTGTCCTCAAGCTTCTCCGCCATTTTTGGACTTGCCTCTATGGCATAGACCTTTTTGAAGGCTTTTGCCAGCGGGACTGTTAGGTAGCCGGTACCGGCGCCAACGTCTACAGCGGCTTCCCTTTGAGGAACTTCGCCGACGGCGAACTCTATTGCCTTCTCCGCCGGAAAGACCTTCCTCCTCCATTCGGAGTCCAGCACAGGTGCATGTTCGGGACTGAAGCGGTGCATTTTAATCCCCTGTGTGGGTTAACCTAGGGCATAGAAATCTTTTTTGGTTGGTTCTGAGGGAGGCGTCCTGTACAAAATGCAACCTTTGGTTTCCAAAACCCTTTTTTACGGCCTGCAAGAAACCTTTAGTGGTGAGGCACGATGGAGATAAGGATGGACTTTTCGAGGCACTTCCCGATCATAGGAATAGATGGACAGAGGAAGCTGAGCGAGAGCACCGTTGCAGTGGTCGGGGCTGGAGCCCTGGGGAGCTGGGAGGTCTACTTCCTCCACAAGCTCGGCGTTGGAAGGATTATAGTCATCGACAGGGACTTTGTGGACGAGAGCGACCTTCCCAGGACG
>JALSON010000236.1 GCA_026986455.1 Thermococcaceae archaeon
CGGTGAAGGTGTCTTGGGAGACAGCGGAAGGGGTATAGTCGACCACTTCAAGCTACACGACAGGGTTGACTTCGAGATGGGAACGCTCAGCAAGGCCTTCGGTGTCATAGGCGGCTACGTGGCCGGTCCGGAGGAGGCCATCGAGTACCTCAGGCAGAGGGGAAGGCCATTCCTCTTCTCAAGCGCGCCCAATCCACCGGACGTCGCCGCGGCTATTGCCGCCGTTGAGATACTCCAGCACAGCGATGAACTGGTCAGAAAGCTCTGGGACAACACCCACTTCCTCCAGAATGAACTCCGCGAGTTAGGCTACGACCTCGGCAACACCAAGCACCCGATCACGCCGGTTATGCTCTACGACGAGAAGCTTGCCCAGGAGTTCTCAAGGCGCTTATACGACGAGTACAACATCTTTGCACAGGCTATTGTTTATCCGACCGTCCCGCTCGGAACCGCGAGGCTGAGGCTTGAGCCCTCCGCCGCCCACAGCAAGGAAGACCTGCAGTATGTCATCGATGCCTTTGAAGACCTCGGAAAGAAGACGGGCTTTTTGAAGTAACTTCCCTTTCTCTTTTCTCACGCGGCTTCGGTTTCTTTTAAGTATTCTGCCCCCTGTCCCAGAGGCATGTTCAGTTCTTCAGCAAAAAAAAATAAACCCACAGTGACATAGCATCATATGGGGGATGCAGCGTGACACCAGTACTGGCGCTGATGGTCGAGGCAGTGCTCATGACAATGGTCGCCATGATGATTCGCCGCAGGAGGATGTTCATCTCCCGTTATCCGGAGCTTAAGAGATTCTACGACCTCAGCTTTCTGGGATTTCTGATGGCAGCCCTGGCCAAGCTGGTCTTTCTTTTCCTGGACTTCAGGGATCACGGTATCTTTCTCCTCCCGGAGAGATGGGTGCCAGCCGTGAGCTATGCGGGAAACCTCCTCTTTCTTCTTACGGTTCTCCTACTTTTGCTGGGATGGTTCAACCTCCTGAAAGTCCTCGGGACGGGATACAGGCTCATACCCGTTGTGGAGTTCAGGGAGGAATACGAGCACCTGAAGCCCGGCCTCTATCTGTGCCGCGTCCCAGAGTGCTACTCCATGATTCCCCGGCTCCTCAGGGGAAGGGCTGGATTAATAATTTCCCGCCAGCATCCTGAAGAGATAAGGAAAGCTCTCAGGATCGAGAAAACCCCCGTTCTCTGGATCAGCAAAGCCCGGGAGGAGAATACGGTCTTCCCCACCCGCCTTGAGTTCCTCCTTCAGACCATAGTGGACTTCATGAGGAGCACCGACAGCCCCAAGATGATCCTTCTGGACGGTGTTGAATACCTGATTCTGGAGAATGGCTTTGTTCCAATCTTCAAATTCCTGACAGCCCTGAAAGACCACGCCATAATCCACAACACCGTGGTTATCGTGCCGGTGGAAGATGAGAGCTTTGAGGAGCGGATGCTCCATCTGATGCACAGGGAGTTTGAGAGGCTGGACTAAAACTTCATCCACAATCCTCAACCCTAACATACTCCATCGGTGGGCCCGGAACGGCAAGGCTTTCGTTGCCTATTTTAAACATGAGCTTTGGCTTGAAATAGAGGCCATCAACGTTGGATGGAACTTTCACAAGCACCTTCAGCAGAGCTGTTGAGTTCGGAGGGAGCTGTTCGAGGGTTTTTCCGGATGTTGCATTTACCAGCTCAAAGCCCACCACCCTGATAGCTGGCGGCTTTGGATATTTCTGTATTAAGGCGAGGGGAAAGGAAACATTTTCAAGAAGAATTGAGGTATTATATAAGTTCGTAAGCCGTGTTGTGTATTCGAAAGTGTCTTCTCCCTTTCTGTACGAGATGTAAAGAGAGGAATAGCTCTTAAACTTCAGATGGACTTCCGTGGGCTTTAAGGCGGCAACTTGGAAATGGAGCCAGACATTTATCCCTGTCTCATTCAAGATTTTTCTCTTGTTCCAAATCTGTAGAGAAAAGGCATCATTACCAAGGATGCTAAACTGCCTCTCAGGGGTTTGGAACTTGAGGTACAATGGTAGGGGGACATAACCCGCTATTCCAGAGGAGTTGGCCATTGAGAGAACATCGGAGGTGGTGTATGAGATACTAATGTTGCCGAGGTAAAGGTCAACAAATGTGGTGTTTTTGATGTAATCAACGGATGAATATACAAGTAGGGTTAAGGTCTCATTTGGATAAACGTAGCCGTATCCCCAAATCGAGCGTGGACAGATTGGAGTTAGGACTCTCGAAGGATTACTGCCTACCGGGGCACCAAATGAAGTTCCCGAAACATTGTTTCCGGGAGCACCGGAAAAATTATCTGAGATGTTGCTTCCCGCAGGCTGGGTAGTTTCACCTAGGTACCAGTAAGAGAGGAACACAACTGCAGTTAAAGCCAGCACTAAAAAGGAGAG
>JALSON010000237.1 GCA_026986455.1 Thermococcaceae archaeon
CGCATTTGAGCAGACGGGTGTTTTGAGTGCCAAAAGCATGCGCCAGCTCTTCAACTATGCAAAGGCTTTAACAATGCAGAAGCCGGCGAGGGGAGACCGGGTCGCGATAGTGACCAACGGCGGTGGCGCAGGGGTCATGATGAGCGACGGTTTGCTTGAGCGCGGTATGGTGCTTGCCGAGCTGAGCGAAGAAACCAATGAGAAGTTTGCGAAGGCTGTGGAGGAAGGAAAACTGCCCCATCACATGAGTTACAGGAATCCCATTGACGTCATAGGCGATGCTCCATCAAAGAGGTACGAGCTTGCCATGCGCTATGCGCTGGAGGATGAAAACGTCGACGCTCTCGTCGTCATAGCGCTCTTCCAAAGCCCCGCTTTGGATGAGGGCATAGTTGATGTTATGGAAAGGGTGCAGGAATACGGCAAGCCGATAGTCTTCGTCGCTCCGGGAGGGGATTATCCGGAAAGAATGGCCAGAAGGATTGAGGAAAAGGGCGTTCCTGTCTATGAAACAGTTGGAGATGGCATCGACGCCATCTACGCCCTTGTGAAATACGGCGAGTGGCTGAGGGAGAACGGGAGGCTTTGATGGCTTTTTATTTCCTTTTGGTATTCTACCGACAAATTTTCTAAGCACGATTATATAAACATGGTTTAGAATTCTGGGATTTAGAGCTTGTTGAGACCTGACGCTTATTTCAGTATCTTCAGCGTCTCCACTCTTTTAAATCATCATCGAAGGTCACCATTGTTTCTACCTGTAGAACTCGCAGGTTGAGACTATCAGGCGTCATTTGGAAGCAAATGATACTTTTCAATGGCATTCTTTGAGTTCGCCCATATCTCAGAGTTTACATCCGGGGTGACGAATATGGAAAAGAGCTCAAAGAGCGGCTCCAGATCAACCTTGGCCAGAACTTAGGGGTTCTCCTGATTTCGTAGGATTTCATTCCCGTTTTGGCCTTTATGTAGAAGAACATGACCTCCGGGGGCAACTATTGGGTTTATGAATCTCCTCACATCGCCGTTTTCAACGCTTTCTATAAGAGATCTGGCTTTTTCTATACCAGATCAGTGGTATATGAGAACGTTTGAGTCAAAGAAAACGTTAGGCCTGCCACTCATCCTCGATCTCCTCTATTATTGCATCGATCTCATCCTTCTCCATTTTGACTATCCCAAAGGTTCTCTCCGATACCCTCTTTGGCAGAATCTTGAGGGTAACCTTACTCCCTTCGGGAATGTTGAGTTTTTTGGGTCTTAGAATTCCGTTTTCATAAACGGCCTCGACTGTGACCTCCATTGTCTCACCAATGGAACTCTGCTTTTGAGGCTAATGATGGTGTGGGCAATACGGGATCGTTCCGAACTGCCCCGTGGTCGGGATTCCTGTCCGGTATGTGGCAAGCCCCTTGAGTACGAGGGCACGATAGAGGGCCCAAAGGCTGGGATTACACCCTTTATCGTTGCATCTATTGTGGCAGGAGGTACTATAAGAAAGTCCCTCAGTTGTGGTTTTAGCTCATGATTTTTGTGTTTTTGCTCGTTTTCCTATCGTCTTTTGGTTCTCTCCGGAGCCAAGCCAGCTTGTGGAGGTTTTCCTTAACCGTGCTCCCTTCTCATAAACGCTCTCAGTAGCAAAACCCGTTTAGACTCTTCACCGTATAGCATGACACGGTGGTGGGCTTGGAGAAGGTAAGCGGGACAACGGTTGAGCTAGTGCTGGCTGAACTTAAGAGAATACGGCGTGAGCTTCAGAGGCTTGAAGACCTTTTGATGGAAGAAAGTTCCGAACTGAGCGAAGAGGAAATTGAAGAACTCATAAAAGAGGCCAGGGATGAGTCTGTTGAGTGGGTGAAGCTTGAGGAACTACCAAAACCGGAGGATTGAAAATGGGTTTCTCCGTTGAGGTTCACCCCCGCGTTGCTAAAGCCATCTCGAATCTAAAGCCCGCCCGGTATCAGAGGATACCCGACTTTCTCTCAATCCTCCGGGAAGAGCCGGTGCCCTCTGCCATCTATGATGTGAAAAAGCTCAAGGGAACGGGGGATTTGTCCGTTTATCCCGTGAGAGTTGGAGATTACCGCTGATCTACGTTATTGATTGGATTAATTCTCGGGTCAGAGTTCTTCGCCTTGAGCGGAGAGGCTCTGCTTATAAGTGAGACTCCAAAAACTTTAAATTCTCTTTTCACATTTTCTAACCTATGCCCGGTGATTGCTTTTGGCCCTGGTGAAGTCCTCTTCTGCTTGGGCTTAGCCTTGAGTTTCGTTTCCACTGGAAATGGAGGTGTTTTGAATGGACGACGAGTTTAAGGTCACCCCATGGGACGTTGAAGGTCTTGTTGACTATGCGAAGCTGATAGAGGAGTTCGGAACGAGCCCGCTGACGGACGAGCTTCTTGAGAAAACGGCAA
>JALSON010000238.1 GCA_026986455.1 Thermococcaceae archaeon
CATAGGCAGACCGTTTATTGATGCCGGAAAGCCCCCGGTTTTGAGGTATTCCGCAAAGAGTTCAAGGGTTTTCTCCCTTTGGAATCCCGGATTTTTGAGACCCATTATGTAAGCATATTCGGGAAACGAGAGAGGCATGATTTCAAGCGTCTTCCCATTCCCCTTTCTCCCGGGAAAGAGCTCGATGTCCCTTTTAACCTTCAGTGAACTCGATCCTGTAATTGTGATAACGTCGTTTTCCAGAACTCCTGCATCTATGAGGGGTTTTACTCCTCTCCACCAGCCCTCAAGCGAAGATGCTTCATCCAGAAAGATGTAGCCTGTTTTTATGCCCTCCTTCTCCTTCATTCGCTCAAACTCTCTCAACAGATTTGAGAGCTCACGATAATCGGGAAGTATCTCGACGTTTATGTAGAGCACGGAGTCAGGGTTTTCATCCTTTAAGAGCTCATGGATGAGGAGTTTTATCCCTGTGGTTTTTCCAACCTGTCTCGGTCCTAGGACGAAGTTAAGGGAGAACGGCTCAAGGGAAAGCTTTTTTATCCACCTTGGCACCCAGTGAATGCTCTGCTCCCTCCAGCGCTTCACGTGGTAGTCTTCTTTGCCCTCCCACCACGGGTTCATATAGGCGAGGTCGCCGAGCTTCATTCAACCACCTGAGAATTGTTAGTTCTCAATGATTTATAAATGTTGAGAATTATGGATTCTCAGAGTTTATAAAGACAAAGACCCAAATCCTGATCAGGCGTCATGCTCCTATGGTTAATATGTTTAGTGAGATAATTCTGGGATACAACACTTTTAATGCCCATTTCCTCATCCCGGAGGGTGTAGGGGGAGAGCGCGAAGGGCTTAAATACATCCCAGTACAAAATGAAAATGGTGAGAAAATGGAAATTGTGATTCCAGATGAAGTCCTAATTTCCCTTAAGCTTCCGAGGAAAGAAGTTGAGAGGGAGCTCAAGCTTGAGTTAGCCCTAATCCTCTACTCTAAGGGTGCACTTTCGCTTGGAAAGGCTGCCAAGTTAGCTGGAGTAACGAAGCGGGAGTTCCTGGAGGAGCTCGCAAGGAGAAAAATCGCGAGGCACTACACCGAAAGGGAGCTGAAGGAGGATCTGAAGTTTGCCCGTGGTTAGCAACTCCACCCCGCTGATTCACCTTGCCAAAATCGGCAGGCTTAAGCTGTTGAGAGAGTTCTTCGGGGAAGTCCTTATCCCAGAGGCTGTCTATCGAGAGTGCGTTCTTGAGGGAAAAGGTTCAAAGGATGCCGAACTCATTGAACACGCGGATTGGATTAGGGTTAAGAAAATACGAGAGGAGACCCTCAAGAAGTCCCTGATGCTTGAGCTCGACGAGGGCGAAAGCGAGGCGGTAGTTCTAGCCATTGAAATGAAAGCAAATCTGGTTCTCATGGACGATTACGACGGCAGGGAAGTTGCGAGGGCACTGGGACTGAGGGTTACCGGGACTATTGGTGTCCTTCTGCGGGCGAAATTTGAAGGGAAGATTGAAAGCATAAAAGATGAACTTGAAAAGCTCAAGAAAACCGGCTTCTGGCTGAGTGATGGGCTTTATGATAGGATATTGAGGGAGGCAGGTGAACTGTAGATGTTAACTTTCTTTAGCTTTTTTCATTCCGATTTCAACACCCTTGGCGACGGCCTCTTTCATTCTGGCCCCTTGGAGTTTCAGCTTAAGTTGTTCTCGCCTATGTAAGCTCTTTGAGCCGTCAAAGTACAGGAGCATTTACAGGGGTAAAAAGAACATAGAAGAGAGCTTGGAGGAGCTGAGGGAAGAATGGGAGAGGATTTTTGATTGACACGAACATTCTAAAAAGGCATTAAAGAGCATCTAGTGAGATTACTTTTCGCAGCTGGGCTTGGATGTCCTTCAGTTTTTCACTAACATCTTCTTTATTCAGCTCCTTTCTCAGGCCATAGAGCTCATAAAAAACTGGCAGTATTTCCTTCTCCTCGATAATGCCAAGAGAAACTGCAGTTTCAATAACATATATCAAGTCAATGAAGGCCTTTTGCGGTTCTTGAAGGTGTTCAGTAAGAACCTGTTTTATGGATTCTTTCTGCTTCTGCTTTAACAATTTGTCCTCCCTCTTAAAGAACCCCTCAAGCTCTCTTAAATCTTCTTTGGGGATTTTCCATCCGCTTGCCCCCACGTTCTCTTCTAAATGCTTTACCGTTGAAGGCCCAGTGAGAGCGCATATTACCCCTTCATGAGCGAGAACCCAGGCAATGGCAACTTGTACCGGGCTTTTACCATGTTTCTTTCCCAACTCGGCAAACTTTCTGGCTATCCTCAGGGGAAGCGCTCCCTCTGGAAAAGCGGGTCTAAATAGCGTATATCCCCTGGTTCAAATTTCTGGCCTTCTTTAAACCTTCCCGTGAGCAGTCCCCT
>JALSON010000239.1 GCA_026986455.1 Thermococcaceae archaeon
GTGCCATTTAGGTTACTACCGCTTCAGCAGGGACCTGGACTTCGCGTATCGGCACAGCGATGAGCTCAGAGAGATAAGCAGGAGCAAGCTCAAAAAATTTCTGAACGAAGAAACTGGTAGAATCGCGGAGATTTTAGGATGTGTGGCCAGAGATTTGGACCTTGAATTCCATTACAAGGATCACAGCGACTTCAACAATCACAGGTACTTCAGTTTTCTCCTTGGTCCGGGCTGGTTCAGGGAGATAATACTCTACTCTCCACTCGGCGAGAAGATAAAAATTGAGATAAACTACGCCGAAAGACTGGCCTTTAAGCCAAAAACCCTAAAGGCAAACACCCTACTCTCCTGGAAACATGTCAAACTCACTTCAAAGGAATACGAGAAATACATTGAGTTTCTCGGCAACTATTATCCAGTTTCCCTCGTGGCTTATTCTGACAGAGAGATTCTCGTGGAGAAGGTTAGGGCCCTCTTAACGAGGAAAGAGTTCAAACTCAGGGACCTCTACGACTTTTACAAGCTTCACCAGCAGGGTCTTAAGATATCACGTTACAACAAAGAGATAAGAGGCAAAATTAGGGAGTATCTCAACTTGAGCTCTACCGCCTCCAAAAATCTGAAGAACTCGATAACGGCTCTCAAGGATGGAAGCTTTCTTAGCAACCTCGAACCAGAGATAGAACGGGATATCGGACTCATCGTTGAGCCCTTCTCAAGGGAAGAGTTTTTGAACTTCGTTAGGGAGTTACGGTTGGAACTCTTGGATATTGTTGATGAGCTTGAGGACTTAGTTGGGGTGAAAACCGATGGCTGAATCGGCCATACATCTTCTTGACAAACACGGTCTCGTTGACAACAAACGGGTAATGTTGATAGACGTCCTCAGAGAAGTTTTGACTTCAGGAGACTACAACCAGATAGACGTTGCCGTGGGTTTCTTATTCATAAGCGGTATGAAGGAGATTCAAAACGAGCTTGAGGAGTTCTTCTCAAACGGGGGCAAGATGAGGATTGTGATAGGCAACCAAACGAACAGGGAAACCTTCGAGCAGCTCAGCATGGTCTACCACTCCCTTGAGGCCCTTCAAAAGATAAAACGCCGTGAGAAAAGCATGGAAAAAATCCCTGACCAACAGAGCGAGGACATCGAAAAGAACGCCAACTTCATGGAGCAGACAGAGGAGAACGAGATGTTCCTGAGGAGGCTTATGGACTGGATTCGTAGCAACAAACTAGAGATTAAAATCTACGTCAAGGAGTTTATGCATGCCAAAGCGTATCTCTTCTACCCCTCAAGGCCCTCGGTAACCCGGATAGGGCTGGTTGGTTCAAGCAACTTCACACTGGCCGGTTTCTCTGGCAACACTGAACTGAACGCTATCGTGCAGTCAACTCACTTTGAGGGCCTAAAAGAGTGGTACGAGGAGATTTGGGAAGAGGCCCTCCTCTTTAACCCAAAGCTCCTCGAGATAATAAGGAACAGCTGGGCGGGTCAAGTTCCTGGCAACCTGCCCTCACCGTGGGAAGTCCTTATTAGGGGCCTGTACGAGCTTTACAAAGAGATACTGGAGAAAGACACTGGATTTCTCTTGAGGAAGCTGGGAAATGTGCTCTACCCCTTCCAGAAGGATGCCGTTATGAGGGCGATATCCATTGTTAACAAGTACGGGGGAGTTCTAATAAGTGATGTTGTCGGTCTGGGTAAGAGCTACATAGGTTTGGCCCTCTTGGAGCACTTCTCCCTTTTGGATCTTCTCCATGGACGCCCGAGGGAAGTCGCGGTAATAGCCCCGCCAGGCCTTGTCCGCTACTGGGAAGGGTTATTGTGGGAGTACAACATTCTAGGTAGGGTGTTTTCATCCGGCCTGTTGCCACGCAGGGAGTTATCGCCCGACAAATACCAGGAAATGGAGAAGTACCTTAAGCGCGTGGGAACTGTCTTGGTTGATGAGGCCCATCATTACTCAAATCCAAGCACGAAATCCTACAAAAACCTCCAGGAGCTCGTCGCTGGCAAAAGACTTATCCTCCTCACGGCGACACCGTACAGGAAGAGGTACAAGGACATAATAAGCCAGATTCGCCTCTTTCTCCCAGAGAGACGACATCCCTTCCCGATAACGCCGCAGACGTGGGAGGATCTTACAAAAGCCATAGAACGGGGTGAAATAGACCCCTCATATGTATTCAGGGAGGTTTTAATAAGAAGAACTAGATACGACATCCTCAAGCTCTACGGAGGCGAGGGCAATTGCATCAAGGTAAAGAAAAACAAGAAGCTCTGCTTCCCCAAGAGAAAGCTGTCCGTACTCACGTACACGATATCAGAGGTTTATCCAGGAGACATCTACGAGTTGCTTTTGAACGGCATTTCCTCAATGAACTACACTAGGTTTGACCTTTA
>JALSON010000240.1 GCA_026986455.1 Thermococcaceae archaeon
TGTTTTTAAAGTATCAAGGGGGGATATTGATTAGAGTGAGTTTGAGGTTACCTTTAGTTTTTACTGCGGTCATCGCTGGTAAGATACGAGCGGAGATACTGTCGTGATCGTTGAGCTGAGAATGAAGAAAGACTGGGTGATCTTTGGGGCAGGGGGATTGAAATGGTAGAACCTTTAGGTTTTTATAGTTCCCCATCCAACTTTCTGCGGTGATGGGCATGTATCTCGCTGAATTCAAACTCAGGTATGGGAATATGAAGTGGTATGTCAGGAGAATTGTTGAAGCTTCTTCCCTTGAGGAAGCCGAGGAACTGGCAAAGCAGTATGCAGAGGCCATGAACAAAGGGGAGGTTTCATGGGAAGTTAGCTATGTTATAGAGGCGGAGCGTCCTCTGATCATCGGCAGGGAGGAGCTTGAAAAGCTCCGCGCATGATCTTTATATTTTACTTCTAACTTCTAACACTTTTATTCGGGAAATCAGAAATTTTTAGAAATTTCGAAGGTTTAGATTTAAAAATAAAATAAAAAAATTAAAAATTTTAAAAAGGAAAGCTCACTCCCTCACGAGCGTCATCAGGACCATTGCTGTGGCGCTCATGGTTGCTGCATAGAGGAACGCATAGTTTATGCTGTATGCCTGCCACAGCCATCCCGCTATGAGGGATGCGGGAAATACAAAAACCCCGAAAACCGTGTGGTATGCCCCTATCACCGTTCCCTTCTCGAATTCCCTTGCGAGGTCGGCCATGTATGCCCTCGGGACTGTGTCCTCTATGGCTATGTATAATCCGTAGAGGATGAATGCTGCCATGAGTGTTGCCAGATTCCGGGCATAGGCGAATGTTAAAGCCGCAAGCGTCGCCACACCGAAGCCAATGGTTATCATCCTCTTCTTTCCAAATCTGTCTGAATACAGGCCGAAGGGATACGCCGAGAGGGCATAGATAGCATTGAAAAGGGCATAGAAGCCTATGCTCTGGACAATTGAGTAGCCGAGGGACTGGGCCTTCCATATTGTGAATGCATAGCTGTATCTTCCCAGAGCTCCGATGGCAATTACGAGAAGGAAGAGCCTCAGGTTCCTGTCCTTCAGGGCTGAAATGCCCTTGATCTTTTTCTTCACATTGGTTCCTCTGTCCCTCACGAAGAGCACTATGACGAAGAGCGAGAGAACGCCCGGAAGCGCCGAGAGGAGGAATATATACCTGTATATGCTTTTTGAGGGGAGATTTTTGAGGAGCTCCAGAAGTCCTATGGCGACCAGAGGACCCGCAACGGCACCGAGGGTATCCATCATCCGGTGGAAGCCGAAGGACTTTCCGGTTTTTCCCCTCTCGCTTGACTCGGCTATCAGCGCATCTCTCGGTGCGGTTCTTATACCCTTTCCTATCCTGTCCAGAACCCTCAGACCAAGGAAATCCCACCAGAAACGGGTGAATGCCAGGCCCGCCTTTGACACCGTTGAGAGGGCATATCCGATCAGGACAAAGGCTTTCCTTTTTCTAAACCTGTCGCTTATGTATCCGAAGGCGACCTTAAACAGGGAGCTCAGACTCTCTATTGCTCCCATTATTGAACCGCTCAGAAGCTTTCCAGTGCCGAGGACATCCCTCAGATAACCCGGCATGACGGGCATTATCATTTCGCTGCTCATGTCATTCAGAAAGCTAACTATTCCGAGCAGGAATACGTTCCAGCTTATCCCGAGGATTTTACGTTCCCTTTCTTCCATCTCTCATTCCTCCAGAAGTTCTCTGCAGAGCTCCTCAACCCTTCTCCTTCCTTCCTCCAGCGCGATTCTCCCCTTTTCGGTTATCTCATAAATCCTGACCCGTTTTCCATTCCTCACTTCCTGCCTGCTTTTTAGCAGCCCTTTTTCCTCCATCTCATGAAGGAGGGGATACATCGTGCCGGGGCTTATTCTGTATCCGTGGTTTCTGAGTTCTTTCATCATAAATACTCCTGTTATCTGGCCCTTCTCCGCATGGTGGAGTGTGTGGAGTATCAGAAATTCGTGATATTTCATATCGGACACCGATATCGAAATACGATATTTAGGTTTAAAAAATTTTGGCTCAGCGGCGGCGCTTCATGTTGAGCACCGCCAGGCCGAGGAAGAGTGTCCCAAAGCCAAGCAAAATTGCCACGTCACCCCATATCCTGCCCAGACCCCAGCCGCGAACCATAACCGACCTGAGGGCATCAACCGCGTACGTCGGGGGAAGAAGGTACGAGAAGGGGCGGAGGTACCGTGGTATTGCCTCCACCGGCCAGAAGATGCCCGAGAGCAGGAACGTCGGGACGATTACCATTGGGACGAACTGCACCGCCTGAGCCTCGTTCTGGGAGATGTTGGAGAAGAGTATGCCGAGGTTGACGCCGACGATTGCCAGGATTGCC
>JALSON010000241.1 GCA_026986455.1 Thermococcaceae archaeon
CGAGGGGGACTGGGTAAAGCTGATACTCTGGTTCCACGCCAGCGATAAGCCAGAGAAAAGGAGAATCCTGAAGGTTCATCCATACAACAGCCCGGAGAACCCGCTCAGGGGAGTTTTTGCCACGCGCTCGCCGGTCAGGCCGAACCCGGTAGCACTATACGCCGTCAGGATAAACCGCATCGAAGGAGAAAAGCTCTACATCGACCCGATAGACGCTATTGACGGAACTCCTGTCATTGACATCAAGATACTCGTGGAGAGGCTCGATTGCCCGAAGGAGGCCATCATCCCAGAGGAGGAGCTCGATATACCGGCATCAAGGCAGGTTGGAGAGGTCAATCTGATACCCAGAAAAAGCGAGCATTTGGATGAGCTTGAAGAGGTTTCCCCGGAAGAATACGAGGTGCTGGTTCTTGAGCTGGGGCCGAAGACAACGGTGCTGACGGCAAAGGAGCTCGCAGAGCTCATTGAAGCACTGGAAGAAATGTACGAGAACCTGCCGAAGGAGGGGCTCAGAACACGTGCAAAGCGCTCGCCTTGAAGCTAACGTAGACCTCCTTTCCCTTTTCTATTCCCATCTCCAGCATCGAGGAGCGGGTTATGAATGCCCTGAGCTCGACACCCTCGCTTTTCAGCCTCACCCTCACAAGGGGGCCGAGCTCTTCAACGGCATCAACCTCAGCTTTGAACTCGTTTCTCGCGGAGGTTTTTATGGGTTCGAGGGACAGTATTATATCCTCGGGCCTCAGGCCGGCTCTGACTCTTCCTTCAGCTTCCTCAGGGAGTTCTATCTCCAGCCCGTTGGCCTTCAAAATCCTCCCTTCCGCGATGCCCTCAATTATGTTCTCAAAGCCGAGAAATTTTGCGACCTCCTCATTTGCGGGCCTTGAGAAGACATCTCTAACGGTTCCTGTCTGAATGAGCTGGCCGTTGAGCATGACCCCAACGCGGTCGCCCAAGCTCACAGCCTCCTCAAAGGAGTGGGTTACATGCAGAGCTGTAAAGCCGAGCTCTTTACGCCAGCGCTTCATCTCACCTATGAGCTTTCCCCTCGTCTGGATGTCGAGATTGGCAAAGGGCTCGTCCAGAAGAAGGAGCTCCGGCTCTATAACCAGCGCCCTCGCTATCGCGACCCTCTGCTGCTCCCCGCCGCTCAGCGTTTTTGGTTTTCTGTGGAGGAGGTGACTTATACCGAGAATGTCCGAGATTTCCCGGATTTTTCTGTCTATCTCGGATTTTGGGACTTTTCTGATTTTCAATCCGTAGGAGATGTTGCTGTAAACTGTCATGTGGGGGAAGAGGGCGTAGTTCTGGGGGATATATGCAAGACCTCTCTCTTCAGGTGCCAGTTCGGTTATATCTGCCCCGTTCATGAAAATTCTGCCCTCATCAGGGCTGAATATTCCGGCAATAACCTCTAAGAGGAGTGTCTTCCCAGCCCCGCTTGGCCCGAGTATGATGAAATACTCACCATTTTTAACCTCAAAGCTAAGTTCTCTGAGCCTGAATTCCTTCCAGTCCTTGGAGATTGATTTCACCTCAAGCATTTGCCTCCCTCCCCACCAGCCATCTCAGCATTATGAAGATTGTCAGGCTCATCACCACCAGAATGACTGATATCGGCCGTGATGATCTCAAGCCGTAGTTGTTGAAGTACTCCATCACAAGAACTTGGGCGGTTTTTGGATAGTATGCAACGATGAGTATAGCGCCGACCTCGCTTATAGCCCTCGCCCACGTCATTATGGCCCCGCTCAGAATCGAAGACAGTGCCATCGGCAGGGAAACTGTAAAGAATGCTTTCATCTGGGAGGCTCCAAGGGTTCTTGCCACATGCTCAAGCCTCTCATCAACAGCCAGAAACCCATCCCGGGCTGCGTTTATTGTGAACGGCGCGGAAACGAAGAGCATTGCAGCGATTATGCCGGTGTAGCTGTCGAGTATGGCGCTTGAAAACGTCACAAGCAGCATTATGCCAACAACGGAATGCGGTATGACGATTGGGACATCAACAACGGCCTGAATAAGGCTTTTCCCTCTGAACTCCCTCCTTGCAAGGACATACCCCAGAGGTACTCCAAGGAGCAGGGCTATTAAGGCGGTGGCAGTTGCAGTAAAGAGGGAATTTCTCAGGGCCTCCAGCACGAGAGGATCATGCAGAGTTCTTACAAGCATTCCCCAGTCTGAAGCCTGTTTGGTGAAAATAACAGCCAGCGGGAGGGCTATATATACTATCAGAAAGCTGCCAAGGGCTGCGAAGAGATAGATGGTGTAGTCACGTCTCACCTTTTCACCCCCGGTCTGGGGAAAAATCTGCCTCTGGTCTTCATGAACTCCCGGTATTCGTCTCCCCAGTGCTCAATCAGTTCGTTCTCCTCAAGCCCGGCGAGCCTCTCCCAGAGGGGTATCATGAATGCATAGGCAAGCAGACCGGGAACGCTGAGGAACCAGAGGGCTATCCCAAACCCCATAACTATGAACGCCGAATAAAATGGGTGCCTGACGTATCTGTACGGCCCGTCCTCCATCAGCCTCGTGAAGTCGGAAGGCCGGTCATGGGTTTTCGGGAAGAGGGAGTGAACGTAAAGGGCAAAAATGGATGATGAGAGCGTTAGAATCGCTCCCGAAACACGCATTATCCTTGCCTTCTCTCCCCCTATCGGAGGATAATGGAACAGCATGGAGAATGGGATGAGAATAAAGAAAACCACAAAGACCAGCCTTCTGAACTTCCAGCTTTCCATGTTCCCACCGCTTGAAGTTGAGCAGGGAAAAATAAAAACCTCACCTTTCCACCTTCACCATATCCCTTATCTCCTCAGGCACGTTTCCGAACGCTATGGGCGGATTGAGGAAGTCCTGATAGTTCTCCTTGAAGGTTTTCTTCCCGTTCTCGCCGAGGAGGTATCTGAGGAACTCAAGGGCAAGCTTTTTGTGCGGCGCATTCCTGAGAACCGTGATGCCGTAGACTATTGGCTTGGCTTTTAGGGTCTTTCCGGTTGACCCTATGGTTATGCTAACCTGCCCGTAGTAACTGCCCTTTTTGAAGTCCCTGAGGCTTATCTCATCCGGCAGGGTTATGTACCTGAGGTGGTGCTGCTCGGCAACGCTCTTGTAGATGAAGTAGTAGTCGAGGCTTCCGCTCTCGACGAGACCCGTTAGGTCGGTCTCCTTCGGCCTTATAACCACACGTTTATCCTTCACCTGTATCTCCTTCGGCGCATAGATATGGGTTCCGTTGGCGATTATATTGGTGTTTTTCTCGATTAAGGTCTCAAAAATCGGTTTTCCATAGTAGAGGTCGGCCAGTTTGGTCACCATGACGGAGCGGTAGCCGCAGGGATCCTGGTTCGGGTCGCTGAAGCCGAAGGTGACATCGGGCTTTGCGAGGATTTCATACCAGTTATTGGAGTTTATCTGATTGGCATATTTGCTCCTGTTTGTGAAGGCAATGACTATCTCGTTCGTTGCAAAGAGAACGTAAAAGTCGGTATAGTTTGGAACGAGCATCTGGGGAATGAGGGTGTAGTCTGCTGTGGCCACGATATCTGCCTTTTTTCCGAGGTCCGTTACCTTTCTAACGGCCTTTACACTCCCGCTTGCCTCATCCTGAAAGGTTACTCTGGTCTTGAGGTTTTCCTCAGCATATTTGGTGAATTCATCTTCCAGATTCTTTAATGGAAGGCTGAGCGAGCCCGCGTGGAATATTATGAGCTTTGTCTCTGATGTTCCTGTTTCGGTACCCGTGCTGTTTATACATCCCGCAGCCACGACGGCCAGAAGCATGAGACCTATTAAAATCAGCGCCCTCTTCATGGAACCACCAGTAAACTACCCGGAGCTGGGTATTTAAACATTTTGAGCAAACAACAGCATTAACGTAAATGATTTTGTTTTCCAGCACATCCCTCCAATGGCACTGCTGGGAGGTTTTAGGTGCCAAGTTAGGGGAGGAACTTCTATTCGAACTACGGGGGACTCCGCTGAGGTGCATATCCCTTGCCCCCGGGAGCTCGGAGAAAATGAGTTAATCTCGCCGCAGCTTTTCTCTCTTCTCAACCAGTTCATCAACCAGCTCCCTGAAATATCCATAGAACTCGCTTTTCCTCAGCTTTTCCAGAGCGCTCCAGAACCCGTCGAGGTTCTTAAAACCTGCCCTCTCATACTCATATGCCTGAATCAGCATTTCAAGCTTATCTGCGAATTTAACGAGCCTGCCCTCCAGGCTGAGCTCCTCCTCATACTCCCTCCAGAGACGGAAGTAGCCTCTGGGATCCGGTGTCTTCAGAAACATCTCCATCACAGCCTTCTTCTCTGCTTTGCCCTTGTCAATATAGTGCTGCGCTGTCTTCGGTATGTCCGTTATCCTCGCCTCCCCAATATCGTGGAGCAGAGCTATCTTCAGGGCGCGTTCAACATTCACTTCTACACCTCTTGCCTTCAGTTTGTCGGCTAAAAACAGGGTTATGAATGCTGTTCTGAAAGAATGGTCTGCTATGCTCTCCGGATAGGGCACATTCTCAAGAAGCCAGCCCGTTCTCGGGAGTTTTTTCAGGCCGCCGACCTCAAGAAAAAGGGAAAGCATGTTCAGTCCTCCGAGGTATACAGGGCCTTCTCGGTTTCAATGGCGCTTGCGATAATGCCGTCCCCAACAAAACGCCCGTACACCTTAACCGCATCGCCTTTACCCACGTAGGGAGTTCCTGGAAATTCTATCCTGAATCCATCTATATGGAAGGTCGTCCTTGAGCTTGGTAGCTCCATGGGCAGAAATTCTATATGCGGCTTGTCCTCGATGATGCCCTCCAGGACAACATTTTTACCCTTAAACCTGCCGTTGGTCAGACTTTCCGGTGTAACGATATAATAGTAATGATGACCGAGCTTCACCCTCTTCGGCATATCAATCACCTAAGACTTATATCGGGATGATTGATTATATTAACGGTGGAGGGTATGATAAAGGTTGCGATTATAGGTGCCGAGAATGTGGGCAAATCGACCCTCATGAACGCACTCATAGGGGGCAGAGTTTCGGAGGTCGAAAACCTGCCCGGAACGACGAAGGGCATCATAAGAAGGCGCTTCGGAAAGCTGAAGATACCAAAGAGCATGAAGAACCCGAAGGGTGGAGCGGATGAGTTCGTGCTGATAGACACGGCAGGGCTTTTCGACCCGGAGAGGGAGTTCAGGGGAAAGGTTCTGAGCGAAGAGAAGTTCAGGGCTGTTCTGGATGAAATAATCTCCTCGGATGTTGTCATACACATGGTAGACGCTCAGTATGGCCTTCACAGGGGTATGGAAAAGCTCCACCACCTCCTCAAGATGCGCTACGATAAACCCATAATAGTTGTGATAAACAAAGTGGACTTAGTGCCGAGAGAAAGGGTCGAGGAGCTCAGAAAGCTCATCAAAAAGCGGCTTGAACAGGATGCAATACCCCTCTCCCTGGTGACGTTTGAGGGCTTCAATGAGCTCCTGAATGCTCTTGCCTATTACGCCCAGTATGTTTAGCAGTTGCAGCTGCACACCTTCACAAGCAGCTTCCTCCTCCTTGGCCCGTCCAGCTCAACGAAAAGAATCCTCTGCCACGTGCCCAGAACCAGCTCCCCCTCCTCCACCGGGACGATGACCTCGGGATTCAGCAGAAGGCCGGCACGGAGATGGGAGTGGGCGTTGCTGTCTATTCTGTCATGGGCGTATCCGGCCCCCTCCGGAATCAGCTCCTCCATCTTCTCCTTTATATCCAGGAGCAAACCATTTTCGTTCTCATTTATGAGGAGGCCTGTTGTCGTGTGTCTCGTGAATACGACGACAATTCCCTCTGTGATGCCGCTTTTCCACACAAGCCGCTGGACATCACCCGTTATGTCGACAATCTCAAATTTCCGGGAGGTTTCAATGCTGAGCTCGTGGAGCATGCAGTCACCTCCCTCCGAGAAGTCTCAGTATATCCTCAAGAAGCTGCTTTTCACTGGCTTCCATCCCGTCGGAGATATATCTCAATATCACGGCTTTTTCATAAGCCATTATCATCGTCTCATCACCCTTCCTGAGGGCCAGTTCCCTCAGCTGGCTGTAAAGCTCGTCCAGGGTGTCCCTGAAGAGAACCTCATCCCGGTACGGGCCCTCCTCCAGCATGTTTTCAATCAGGCTCTTCACGTATTCGAGGCCGTTTTCGTTCTTCTTTCTTCTCCTGAGCAATGTCCTGAGTCTTTTCATCCTCTCACCTTCCTTTCCATGATTTCATTATCGAGGGCCCTCAGGAGGATTTCGGATATAAGAATTGAGGAGAACCTCGGGTCTTTAACCTCAAGTGCAGCGTCTATGGCCTCCGAAAGACTGTTCTCCTTGAGGAGATAGTTGGCAACGTCCGTAAGGGCTATTGAGCGGAGTTTTCTGTCCTTAATCTCCGCTGCGGTTCTCCTAGCACCGTCGATATCTCCCTTAAGAATGCGGTACCTCACAATCTTCACCAGAACCTCCTCACCCGGGGATTTCCTTTCTATGGCACCGATGATTTCGGGGTTTCCTCTCTCCGGATGCTCCAGCAGGTGGTTCATGATGTCCTTCCCAATAACTTCCATCTCCTCGGAGGAGAGTGCATCGATAAATCCCGGGAGCGCTCTGGGGTTTTTCTCAATGAGCGTCAGGGCTATCTCGGAGAGGCTCTCCATGCCCCCTCCGAATTTCCGGATCAGATTGACAGCGGGCTCGGTGGCACCGCTCAGGGCAAAAGCCCTGCCCATCTCAACAAGAAAGTCCTCTCCGAACTTCTCTGATAAACGCTGGGCCGCCTGCTCCAGCAGGGGGATGTACTGGGAGAGGGCGTCCCTGTCCTTCAGATGGAATACCACCTCTTTAAAGGCCAGCTTTGCCCATGGTTTTCTCTCTATCTCTTCTATCATGCTTATCGCTTTCTCATAGCTCCCCAGGTTGAGGTGAATCTTTATAAGCTCCAGATATGCCTTTGATCTGTACGGTTCAAGTGTTATGTTATCCAGCGCAAGCCTGCTTTTTCTGAGCCTGTATGCAATTTTTATCTGATCCTTCTCCAGCAGGGAGGTGTTTCTCTTTATAATTTCAAAGAGCGTGATATCCTTGAGCTGGATGTTCTGAATCTCCATCGCAAATATTAGTGCGCCGCCTATGTCGCCTGCAGCCACCATATACTTGGCCGCTGTGTGCATAATGAAATCCCTGTCCTCCTGAGCCAGAAGCCTGGAGCCCTCCAGAACCTGCTGGAAAATCCTGTTGGCGGATTTGATGCCGACCTTCTTCAGGGAATAGCCCACAGCTAAAAGTGCCCTGAACATCGTGGGCGGGTCATCTATACTGTTTGCGTTTTCGAGGGCCCTTGTGAATGCCAGTTTAAAGTGCTCATCCTTCATCGCAACAAGCCTCTCGCCGATTTTAGCATAGGTGGCTGCCCTCAGGTAGGGGTCCTGAATTATTTCAATCGAAGAAATAATCTCATCAACGAGCATTCTCATCCCCTGTCAGTCCTTGCTATCCCTCTTTCTCTTTAATTCCTATTAACTTTAACGCTGCAAACATTTTTAAGAGGAGCGGGGAACCATGAATCATGTATGCTGTGATATTTGGAAAAAATCCAAGGCTCAGTGAAGCTGAGTTTTATGCGTTCATCAGACGTTTCAACCTCAGGGTCAGGATTATTGAGGCATCACGTAACTGGGTGGTATTTGAGAGCAGCAAAAAGATCGAACATCTCTTCAGGAGACTCGGCGGTTCTCTGAAGCTCGTCAGGATAGTCGGTGAGGGTGAAACCGCTATTAAAGAGCTTGAATATGCAAGGTTCTTCACGGTTAGCCTCTACGGCCGGGAGGACTGGAAGCTCTGGAGGAGGCTGGGGAGCGGTATAAAGCGGGCTTTTAAGGCAGAAGGGCCGTCAAAGTTCTTCAAACCTGCACGGGTTTATTCAATGCCCTCCGAGCTCATTCTCAAGGGATTTCCTGAGGTGGGAGATTTCGTGTTTCTCTTCCGGGAAGATGGGAGCTTTCTGGTTGGGGAAACAATTAGAATCACAGACCCATTTGAGCTGAAAAAGCTCGATGTTGAGAGGCCAGTTCAGAGGCCGATGCTTTCCATCCCTCCGAGGCTGGCAAGGATAATGGTGAATCTGACTGAAGTCCCTCAGGGAAATTTCCTTGATCCCTTCTGCGGGATAGGAACGATAGTTCAGGAGTTCGTGCTCCAGGGGCTGAACGCGTACGGCAGCGACTCGAATCCCAAAGCCGTCCATGGAGCAAAGGAAAATCTAAAATGGCTTAAGAAAGAGTTCAGAACTAAAAGAAGCGCCCGTTTTGAGGTCTGTGATGCAAGGAAGCTGAAAAAATGTTTCAGGGTAAAATTTGACGCCATCGTAACCGAGCCGTACCTCGGGGAACCCCTCAAACACAACCCCTCAAAGGGGGAAGCGGTTGGGATGGCAAACAGGCTTGACAGGTTTTACTTCTCGGTCTTTGACTCCTTCTCGGACGTTATCAAGAGAAAAGGCGTGGTTGTATTTGTTTTTCCAGCGTACAGGCTGAGGGGAGGCGGGATATACAGAAAAGACAGGAAATGGCTGGAGAAGCTCGGGTTTGAGGTTCTCGGGAGATACACGGATTTTGAGGAGAGACACCGCCTTGTCAGGGATATACATGTGCTGGGGTACAGGGTTTAGTCAATCAACCTCTCATGCTCCTGCTTCATGCATCTGTGGGCGACCGCTGTTAAGCCGGCCTCCTTCGCCTTCCTGAAAGCCTCACGGCTGTAGGTGTTGAACTGGAACCAGACGACCTTTGCACCCTTCTCCACCGCCTGCTCGATATATTCCATGGTGAATTCCGGCCTGACGAAGAGGTCGACGATATCGACTTCATCCGGAATATCGAGAACGCTCGGATAGCACTTCCTGCCGAGAACCTCCTCGTACCGCGGGTTGACGGGATAAACCTCGTAGCCTTTCTCAAGCAGGTACCTCATAACATCATTTGAGGCTCTTTCCGGTCTGGGAGATGCTCCTACAAGTGCTATACGTTTGTTTTTTGTCAGAATCTCTTTAATGTCCTCATCCGTGAGCCTATCCACCGGCATTATCCTGACCATTTTATCACCGTGGAATCTTCTCCCTAAAAGGATATAAGCCTGTCTGTCGAAATCCGATGGGTGGTAGTATGGCCCTCTATGAGGAAAGGATTGTGAGCAAACTGTTTCTTCTGATTATACTCACTCCGATAGCGGTGATGGGGTGGGGAACTTGGAGAACCTACCTGGCCGGAGAGGGATTTGAGATTATGCTGGCCTCCTGGATTTTCCTGACGTTTGTTCTGCTGGATATCATGGCGATCAAAATAGAGATAGATGAAGAGGAGCTGAGGATAAGAGGGCTTATCGGACTCATCATCAGAAAAACCATCAGGATTGATGATATACGAAGCTTTAAGGTTAGCGACAACTGGATGAAGTGCTACGGGACGATGCATTTCACATTTCCGGCGAAGGGCTGTGTTCTCATAAACCGCCGCACTGGGTGGAGCGTTTCGCTCTCAACAAACAATCCCGAAGAGCTGGCCCGGGTGCTCTCTACCTTAGGCGTTCCACGAGAAGCTTAGTGCCCTGTGCATTCACAACCCTCACCCTCTCCCCGGGCTTTGCGGAACCGTTGATGCACCGGGCATTCCAGAACTCGTTTCCAATCTTTACAGTGCCTTCTGGGTCCAGCTCTATGATTACTGTGGCCTCCCTTCCGATGAAGGTCTCAATGCCAACCCCAACTTTTCTCTCAAAGTCCTTCCATATTCTGGGTGCGGCTATTATGTCCTTTCCAATCAGCACCGCCAGAAGCAGGAGCACCGCTTTCACAGGGATATGGAGGCCCATGGCAGGCAGGATTACAAGGAGCA
>JALSON010000242.1 GCA_026986455.1 Thermococcaceae archaeon
AAGACCTACACCCTCGGAAATGATTTCGGTATCATCGTCATTCAGGACCCGGACGGATCATTAACAGCAGACCACCCAACCATTAACGAAGGAGATATCGTTATCCTAACGGTTAACACCAACAGCATCTTTGGCAGTGTTTCACCAAGGACTACGATACAGATCAACCTCAGGCCAGAAGTCGGAGCCCCAGCATTTGCTCAGGTAGTCACACCATCCAGCTACAGCCAGATGACAATACTCAACCTCTACCCGTGATGAGCAGTCTTTCTTTGTTATTTTTTAGAATTTCATTTTGAATCTCTAGGAGGGAGCAGAATGTCATTCTCATACCTGAAGGGTAAGTTCAGAAAAAAGAATGGGGAAGAGGTGAAGGAAAGGGAGAAAGAGGACAACCGTGAGATAATCAAGCTGGAGGAGCTGAATGAGCCAGAGGAAGAGCCGGAAGAGAGGAAAAAGGGAGATGAGCTTCTGACACAGGTCATGACCCGGATCAACGAGATAGAAAATGACATCCCGAGAATAAAGGTGAGCATTGATACACTGAAGTCCCAGATTCAGGAGCTCAAGGAGGAGATGGAGAAGCTCAACAGGACGATAAAGGATGTCATGATGCTTTATGAGGTTGTATCCCAGGAGGTGAATCCCTTCAAGGATCAGGAAAAGGAAAATCCGCTGGTGAATGAAATCCACAATCTCTCGAAGCAGGTGGAGGAGCTCAGAACAGAGATAACTCAGATAAAATCCGATTTAAGGCTGCTCGCAACCCATGGAATCAACGTCGACGAGCTGATATATGACGTGCTGAAGGAGGGGGAGGTATGATAACCGAGATAGAGATCGAGGAGAGGCTCAGGAAACTGAGAGGGAAAGTGCCGAATCTGCTCATAGATGACCTCAGGAAAAAGCTCCTCAGCAAGAAGGACATCCTGAGTCCGGAACAGGTTGATAAAATCATCGAGAGGGTTGTACAGACGTACTCGGGTCAGGTTAGCCGTCTCATCAATCTCGACAAACGGGTGGAAGAGATAGGCAGATACTTAGAAGAGATACGTGAGCTGCTGCTTGAGAGGCCGCAAACAGCGGAATACTCCAGCGTTCAGGGTACTGAGGCGGATAAGGGTGTAAAACCCCCCGATGTCCAGCATGTGAGCAAGGAGGAGGTTGGTATGGAAAAGGAATTTGAAATCCCCCGTGAGGTTAGGGAAGCTCTAATGGTTTACTCAAATGGAAAGGCCAGGCTGGAGAAGATCCCCCAAGATATGACATCCACCATGATAGCACTCAAGTGGCTCGGCTTCCTCATAGACAGGGCAGGCATGCAGAACCTTGAGAACGTGCTCGAATTTTACTATGAGATAGGCTGGATATCGGAGGAGGTCCTCAACACCATGCTCAAGTATGCAAACGGGACAAAACCCCACCACAGGGAACCCAACTGGAGGCCGGAGGACAAGCTCACGATTCAGGATCACCTGATTTCGCTGCTCTTCATCGAGAGGCTGAGGGGAGTCAGGATAAGCCGCGAAATCCTCGACTCAATTGAAAGAGAGATGAAGGTGATCAACAGGGTGCTGGAGGAAGTCTACGGCGTTTAATCCTTTAAGGGGATTGCTATGGGGTTCAGTGTTTCAGCGGCCTTTGCACTGCTGCTAACAGCGGCACTTGTTTCGGCGGGGACGCTCTATCTGGCTGCGGAGAATGCATACAGCCAGATCAGTGCGGCGAGTTCAGACCACAACAGTGCCCTCCTCATGGCCAGAACATCGCTACTGGAAGCGGGGCTCTACAACTACTCCACAATTTCAGGAATCTCACTCTATAATATCACATTTAACATCACCAACAGGGGGAGCACCCTATCCCCTGGGAGGTGGAGTTTTATCTATGACGGCACCCTCGTGACGACATCAGGAACCGTGAGTGTGCAGAACACCCCGTATCTCCTTCCGGGAGAAACAACTCTGGTAACCGTCCAGAACGTGCCCAAGGACACCGTGGTACACTCTCTCGTCATAAGCACCGAAACAGGATGCAGCCTCAAAATCAAGTGGGAGTGGACGGGGAACACAACTGTGGGCTCACCGCGGCTCGTAACAACCGCATGGTACTGCCCGGTGGAGGGATAATCATGGCAAGCTCAGCGGCAACAGAACTCGTGCTCTTCATAGCCTCACTGCTGGTTGCGGGCATGGTTGCAGGGGGATTGTACGTGGTAACCCAGGATCTCTCCAGCGGAATCAGCGTCCGGGGAAAAGACCTGGCCTACAATCTGAGGGTGAATTTTGAGATAATAAATGACCCCGAGAACATTCCCGTGAATGGGAGTGCATACGTATTTTACGTCAGGAACACCGGGAAGGTTCCATTCATGTTTGATAATACTTCGGT
>JALSON010000243.1 GCA_026986455.1 Thermococcaceae archaeon
AAGCCCGTTCCGAAGGAGCTGATACCGGAGATAATGAAAAAGCTTGCCGGTGTGGAGGTTGAGGCCCCCGTGCATGTCGGTCAGGTCATAATAGAGAACATCCTCGACACAGGGGCAAATATAGTCGCAACGAGGCCCGCATGAGGTGATCGCATGAAGTTTGGGGAGCCGGTTATTGCGATTAATTTTAAGACTTATGCGCAGGTTACGGGCGAGGGAGCTTTGAGAATAGCCAAAGCCGCAGAAAAAGTCTGGAAAGAGACTGGAGTAACCATAGTCGTCGCACCACAATTAGCAGACCTTTACAGGATAGCCCAGGAAGTCGAAATTCCAGTCTTCGCCCAGCACATTGATCCAATAACGCCGGGCAGCCACACGGGTCACGTTCTGCCCGAAGCCGTTAAGGAGGCCGGCGCTGTTGGGACCCTCCTCAACCATTCAGAGAACAGGATGGTTCTTGCTGACCTCGAGGCAGCAATAAGGCGTGCAGAGGAAGTCGGCCTCACAACCATGGTGTGCTCCAACAACCCAGCCGTCTCAGCAGCAGTGGCGGCGCTTGGCCCGGACTACGTTGCAGTAGAGCCACCCGAATTAATCGGAACAGGAATTCCAGTAAGCAAAGCCAAACCCGAAGTCATCACCAACACAGTTGAACTCGTTAAAAAAGTCAACCCGAACGTTAAAGTCCTCACAGGCGCGGGAATTTCCACCGGAGAGGACGTGAAGAAAGCCTTAGAACTCGGAAGCGTCGGCGTTTTGCTGGCAAGCGGCGTCACAAAAGCCAAAAACCCGGAGAAGGCGATAAGAGACCTGGTGTCACTAATAATCTAAAACCCCTCTTTTGTTTTTTATCCTCAGGAATATATGAATCACATCTCGAAAATCTTAAATACATTGACTGTAAATAACACCCGGAGTGATACGGGGGGATAAAAATGAAATTTACGGCTCTCACAATTAACCTCGATGACGAGGAGATAAAGGCAGAGGAAATTGAGAAAGAAGACATCTACGGCGTGATAGACTACGCACTCTACCTTCACGGCGAAATTTACAAAACCTACCAGCTCGACCCATACGACCCCAATAACGTTGTTGTTTTCGGAAAGGGGCCGTTTGCGGGTTCTGTTCTGCCGGGATCACACAGGCTGATGTTCGTGTTCCGCTCACCTCTGTATGGCGGGCTGTTTCCTTCGGCGATGGGAGGTGCGGCCTATCAGTTCCAGAGGGTCGGCGTTGATTTTGTTGTTCTGAAGGGCAGGCGGGAGAAGCCAACGGTGATACTTCTCAGTGGTGATGGGGAGAACATCAATGTCGAGCTCCATGAAATCGAACTTGAAAAGATTATCGAAATCTGGAGGGATTATAAGGGTGAAGAGGGTGTTTATGCGCTCACCCAGTACCTCATCGACAGCTTTAAAGACAGGTTTGACTCCGAGTTCAGGATTGCCTGCGTGGGTCCTGCCGCACTGAACACGAACTTTGGTGCCATATTCTCCCAGACCCTTAGGAAGGGCGAGAGGGTCGTCGGCAGCGAGGACTGGGCCGCGAGGGGCGGCCCGGGAAGCGTCCTCATGAGGGCCCACAACGTTGCGGCCATAATCTTCGGAGGAAAGGCAAAGAAAAAGTTCCCCGGGGAGGATATAAGCAGCATAAGAAACGCCAGGCCCATAGTTGAGGGGGTTCTAAAGAAGCCCATGTTTGAGGTCATAGCCGAAAAGACCACGAAGTACAAGTACAACCCGAAGCTGAAAACCGGCGGGACATTTGGAGGAAACTACCCCGCCGAGGGAGACTTTGTCCCGATTCTCAACTGGAGGATGCCCTACATCCCGAAGGAGGAGCGCATCAAGATTCACGAGAACATAATGAAGCACTACTGGGAGCCCTTCAACAGGGAGGCCATAGAAACCAAGAACTGGACGACCTGCGGTGAGCCGTGCCCTGTTGCATGCAAGAAATATGCAAACGGACACCACATTGAATATGAGCCCTTCGAGGCAAACGGTCCCCTCAGCGGGAGCATAGTCCTGAGGGCAAGCCAGATCAGCGTTCATGCCGCGGATGCTATGGGATTTGATGCGATAGAGTTCGGCGGCACGGCGGCGTGGGTTCTTGAGCTTGTTCACAGAGGGCTCCTCAAGCCAGAGGAAGTTGGCCTGAGCGGAAAGCCGGAATTCACAAAGGAATCACTTCTCCTCAAACCCGTGGAGGCAAGTGAAACCAATGCCCGGCTGGTTGCGGAATTAGCACACCGCGTGGCCTTTGCTGAGAATGATGTTGCGAAGATAATCGGCCTCGGAAAGAGGAAGGCAAGTGCTGTATTTGATGAGAAGTTCAAGGACAGGCTGAA